>QGSR01000038.1 GCA_003387805.1 Bacillota bacterium
CTGTTGTGACGGCACCGAACCTCCTCTAGCACCTCCTCCCCTGAAATCATCGTGGAGAGTTTGTCAAGATGAGCTGTTCGATGTAAGTGGTGACACTGGCCGGACTGTACGTGCCGGGCATCCAAACAGGATCCGGACCAAGGAACCGACCCTGCTCATCGAAAAAGGCAAGATCCGGCGTTCCGTGTTTCCCCCACTTTAGACCGGGATCGCTTTGATCTCCCGCGAAGTACCGGACGACCTCGACGTTTGGTTGCCATCCTTCGGTTGGAAGCTGAACGAGTTCGACCTCGGATTCCGGACCGACGAAGTGCAGTAGTTCTACAAGGGACTCGGGCAACGCGCTCTTACCAAAGCGCGCGATGAAATCGGAGAAAACATCCCACACTAGTTTTGGGTATTGCCTATCCAAGACCACGAACCGGACCGACGGATAACGGGATGCCAGGGCATTCAGCTCTCGTTGGAGGCCTTGTTCGATAATGAGCGAACAAGGGAGACAATTCGAGTCCGTGAAATACACGACGGTCGGCTGACCGGGGGTGATGGCGAGCCCGTGGAGTGGGACCGGGCGTTGACCTACCTGAAGAGGACGTTCCGCGAGTTCTTCCAACTCTTCCCAGCGGCCTTCTGCCGCCAGCGCCATGATTCGGTCAAAGCCAAGGACACGCTGTGGGTCCAGTCCATGGAATCTTGTCCGAACGATTCCCTGTTCGTCCACTAAGAACATCGTGAGATTGAGGTTTGTCTGAAATTGTGCCTCCCACGCTCCGGCGGAATCAGCGAACACGTAGTAAGGGGTATATCGGCTGGCCGCCAGTTCGCGCAGTTCACCTTCTGTGTTCCTTAGTGAAACGACATGGATTCCGATTTCGGGATATTCTTCGGCCCAGACAGTGAGTACGCGGTGTAGCATATTACACGTGTCCAAACAAGGGACAAGCCTTGTGAACACGACAAGCGCTGGTTGTTGCGGCGTGGATAACCGACCCAGAACGTCGACAACGTTTGGGACCTCTACCGCCTGCCCCGGAACCACACCCGGCCGAAGTTGCTCAGGTTGACTTGACGCGGTCCCGGACAATATAAAACCTGTCAGCAGGACGGTGAGCAGTACCGCAGCTTGATGACGCACGAGTCGATCCTCCTTATAGACGGAATTATGTAATTTATAATGCTGTAAATCATATAATACTGCGGATTGCATGGAGTTCCTCCTGTCCAGAAGTTTTGTTTATCGTCCATAGTCCGTCGAGTCGCTGTCCGTATCATCTTCCGGGCGTTCTGACGCCGTCCTACAAGCTTGCGATACTCTAGGCTGCGAACTTTCGATTCGCCGCGTGCTTTGCGTTATGGTCGTGATCGAAGTGTGGTGCGAGCTTTCAGTACCGGTCGATGATCGCAGCGAACCGCAGGTTTGAGAGGAACGGCACGTCCGTCAGCGAAAGCTTGGCTCAACAGCCTGGAGGCCGAATACAGGCACGCAAGGCCGGTCCCGGTGATTCGAGTCCGGGTGGGGAAGCTTGGAAAACGGGGGCCGAAGCCGTTGTCGAACCCGAGGCACAGACTTTGGCAAATCGACGCCGTGCGCGGGATGGCCGTGGTGTGCATGGTGTTTTACCACTTCATGTGGGACATGATGTTTTTCGGCCTGTACCCGCATGACGTTACGTCGGGAGGCTGGCGGCTGTTCGCCCGGAGCGTCGCGATTACATTTCTGGTTCTGGTAGGCGTGTCGATGGTACTCACCGCCCAGCGGAAGCGGCCCGCCGAGCGGAACCGGCAGTGGCTGGAGCGGGGCGCCAAAGTGTTCGGCTGGGGGCTGCTCATCAGCGTCGTCACGCGGATTTTCCTCGGCGAAGCGTTCGTGCTCTACGGCGTCTTACATCTCATCGGAACGGCGTTTCTGCTGGCGCCCCTGCTGTGGCGCATCCGCCGCTGGACGCCGCTGCTGGGCGCGGGCGTCATCGCGCTGGGCGTGGTCCTGGCGGACCGCTCGCCCGAGATGGCTCATCTTCTTCCATACGCGATTCCGCTGGGCGTGCGGCCCGAGTTTTATCCCGCCGTCGATTACTTTCCCGTGTTTCCTTGGCTGGGCGTCATCATGCTGGGCATGGGCGCCGGGCAGCTGCTGGCTCCCGCGCTTTCGGGTCCGGAGCCCCACGGCCCGGCGTCGGCTGCCCGGCCGGAGCCGTCGAAGCGTCAGGCGCTTCCCGGCTCGCCGCCGCCGGTGCTGGCCCAGCTGGCGGCCATCGGCCGCCGCGCATTGATCATTTACATCTTGCACCAGCCCGTTCTGCTGGCCGCGTTCATGGCGCTGGGCTATACGGTGTGGTAGCCGATGCGCCCTTCGTCATCCGGGAGGCGATCCGAATTGAAAGTGGTTTGTCCGGTGGACTGCGGCAATGCGCCGCGCAAGGAAATTCTTCGGGACTGGAACATCGCCTGGGCTCGGGGCGAGGCGGCGGCCGCGGACCTGCTGGCCGACAACGTGGTGTACGAGCCGGTGGGTGCGCCCCCCGTGGAAGGAAAGGCGGCCGTCATGGCGGCCTTCGCCAGCCGGTTCGGCGGCGATGCGGCAAGGCCCGAGGAACTTCACATCCACAACATCATCACCCACGGCAACACGGCCGCCCTCAACGCCTCGCTCCTCATGCCCGGCGGGCGGGTGGAGTACTGCCACGTCTACTTGTTCAACGGGTTCGCCAAGAGCGCCAAGCTGAAACGCATTACCGAATATCGCATTGAAACGGGGGCCAACTGAAGCTTGCGGCGCGTTGCCGGCGGGTGATGCGGCGAGCACCCGTGCCGGGCTGCGGCATGCTGGACGCCGTTCGTGACGCGGCGGCCCGGGGTACGGAGGAAACGCCCCGAGCTCGCACCGAAAATGAGATGTAGAAGGAACGTCGGACAAATCCATGGGGCCCGCGAGATGGGAGTCGGTGAAGTTGCAGTTCCGTCCTTTGTACGTCGTTCTCGTCGCGGCACTTCTTGTGGTTTCGCTCTCGGCCGGTGCCCGGGCCGCCAATCCACGAGTGGCGGCGACCGTGCCCGCTGCCGGCGACGGCGCCGTCGATCCGGGCCTGGGCGAGATTCGGGTCACGTTCGACCAGGCTATGGACCCCGCAAGCGTCAGCTTTGTCACACTAGGGAGCGGCTTTCCGCAGGTTACCGGGCAGCCCTACTGGGTCGATGACACGACCATCGCGTTGCCCGTACGGCTGGAGCCCGACACAGGGTACTGGCTGCTGGTCAACTCGCCCAGCTTCCAGGGCTTCAGGAATCGGTCGGGTGAACCGGCAGTGCCCCGGCTTCTGGCTTTTTGGACCGCCGGTGGCGAACATTCCGAGGAGCCGGGCGATGCGGAGCGGGAGCGCAATCAGCGGGCGTATGAGCAAGTGGTCGAGCTCATGACCATTTTCTACTCATACAAGGACCGCCTCGGCATCGATTGGGCCGAGCGGCTGGCCGCGGCCCGCGAATGGCTGCTCTCGTCGCGCAACGATTTGATGTTCGGCGTGCGACTGGTGGAAGTGCTGGCGCCGGCCATGGATGCGCACCTGGCGGTCGGGGTGGCCGGCCCGGACGGCAACGTTGTCACCCTGCCCACACGGTGGGCCATGGCGCCGGCCAACTACAACTTGCAAGCCGTGCTGGCGAAGCTGACGAACGTGAAGCAATGGTCGTCCGCGGTGGTCAGCGGCGAGGCGGGCGACATCGGTTACGTCCTCATCGGCGGGTGGGTGCCTGACGCGGATGTGGCCATCGAGGCCGTCGCGGCCATGAGCCACAAGGCGGCCATCATCGTCGACGTGCGGCCTAACTCGGGCGGCGATGAGCGTATCGCGCAGCGGGTGGCCGGCTGCTTTACGGATGAGGCGGTGGACTATGCCCTGTCCCTCACGTTGGATCCGGAAACGCTAGAGTTCACGCGTTTGGAAACGCGCACGTTCCAGCCCAATCCCGCGTGCGGCCCGTACGCCGGAGAAGTCGTCGTGCTCACCGGACCGCAGGTGATGAGCAGCAACGAGGCGTTTTTGTTGATGATGAGGGCGGCGGGAGCGACGCTCATCGGCGCGCCGTCCTTCGGAAGCTCCGGGAACCCGCAGCCCCGCCAACTGGCCAACGGTTTGGTGCTGTACGTTCCCCAGTGGCAAGCTTTGGATCTGGACGGCCGCCTGGTCGAGGGGAACGGCGTCACGCCGGATATTGTACTGGATGTGGCGCCCGACCGGTTCGCCTCGGCGGACCCCGTCTTCGATGCCGCCGTCGCGCTGGTCAGCCGGCAGGAGAGGGACTGATGGCCGTGGCTTGGGCAACGATGAAACCCGGACACGAACGGCGCCTTCGCGCCGGGCACTTGTGGATCTACCAGGGAAACGTAGACGAGGTGGACGGGGAGGCCGCTCCGGGCGACGTGGTCGACGTCCGCTCGGCCGCCGGAGATTTCTTAGGCAGAGGCTATTACAACCCCCGGTCGCAGATCGCCATTCGGCTGCTGGCTCGGGAGCCCGAGGAGATTGACTACGCCTTCTTCGTGGAGCGCATTCGCCGGGCCCGGGCCTGGCGGGAGCGCTGGATGCCCGAGGCGACGGCTTTTCGGCTGGTCTATTCCGAGGGCGATCTGCTGCCGGGTCTGATCGTGGACCGCTACGAGGACGTGCTGGTGGCCCAGTTTCTCACGCTGGGCATGGACGTGCGGCGTGACATGATCGTCCAGGCTTTGCGGGAGGTCGAGGCGCCCGCGGCGATTTACGAACGCAGCGACGTGCCCAGCCGCCGGTACGAAGGGCTGGAGGAGCGGACCGGGCTGCTTTGGGGGAAGCTGCCGCCGCAGCCCATGGTGATGCGCGAAAACGGGCTGTCTTTCGAGATTGACGTCACCACGGGGCAGAAGACCGGGTATTTCCTCGACCAGAAAGAAAACCGCCGAAGCCTTGCGCCGCTGGTTTCCGGGGCGCGGGTGCTGGACGTGTTTTGCCACAACGGCACCTTTGCGCTGCACGCGCTGCGGTACGGCGCGCAGGAGGTGGTGGGCGTCGACAGTTCCGCGCAGGCCGTGGAGCTGGCCCGCCGCAACGCCGAGCTCAACGGCTTCGCCGAAGCGGCCCGGTTTGTCGAGGCCAATGCGTTTGATTTTCTGCGTGAGCTGGACCGAACGGGAGAGCGCTTCGACGCGGTCGTGCTGGACCCGCCCGCGTTCGCCAAGAGCAAGGCGCATTTCGAGTCCGCCCGGCGGGGATACAAGGAAATCAACCTGCGGGGCATCAAGGTCGTGGAGCCGGGCGGGTTTCTGGTCACGTGTTCCTGCTCTCACCACATGCCGGAGGACGAGTTCTACCGCCTGATTCTCGAGGCGGCCGCCGACGCGCGCCGGGCCCTGCGCCTCGTCGAGCGGCGGGGCCAGGCCAAAGACCACCCGGTTCTGGCCGGTGTGCCCGAGACGGCCTACCTGAAGTGCTTCGTCTTCCAGGTGTTGTAGCCGGGCCCAGCCCGGGGGATGCAGCCCGGATCCGTCGGGGGCGGGCCCCGCCCTGACCCGCCGGGGTCCGGCCCCCGTTTCGCCCGCCGATGGCGGGATGCGGGCTGGAGGTTCCTTCCAGGCAGGAATTGTGCGTGACTTCGGCCAACATAAGACTCGTCTCGCAATAAACTGACCTGTGGCGAGCCCGAGACCTGACGGTCGCGGAGGGTTCGCGGCCGGGCGCCGCCCCATGACGCTGCTGAAAGCGGCGGGGAAAGGGGACGAGGTCGATGCCGGTTTCCCATGATATGGTCGTCGAGGCGGTCAAGGCTTACAACCCTTCCCTCTCGTATCGCGAGCGCCAGCTTCTGGACCAGCGTGACTATCCGGGACTGTTGGAGCTCTTGAATCGAAGCGTCCGGGACGCGAAATGGATGATCGTCGCCTGGCCCGTCGTCGCCTTGATCCAGGTCGTGCTTCATGGCTACAACATCATGGGCGGGCTGGCCGACGGCGGCGATCTTGCTCGAGCCTTGCGCAGCGCCGTCATTCTGCTGGCGGCTTGGTTCCTGCTCGGCATGGGAGCCGCCTGGGTCGGGGTGACCCGGCTCGCAAGCCTCGAGCGGGCAAAGTTCGTGCTGGAGCTGGCGGTGGAGCAGGCGGCGGCACGGGCGACGCCGGAACCGTTGGAGCCGTTCGCGCCGGCGGGGGCGGCCGCAACCCGGCCCTCCGGGGGCCGCAACCCCGGGCAATAGCCGGTCGATAAGTGGAAAATCGATTCCAAGCCGTTGATGGACCGTGGGCGGGGGGCCGATGGGTCGAAAATCGGTTCCGATTCGGTGCTGGACCCGCCGCTGCGATGCGGATAAGTTGAAAGTCGATTCCAATTTGGCGGCGAACCGCTGTTTGGGCGCGGATAAGTCGAAAACCGAGACCAATTTCCTTGAAAACGAGCGATTTTCGGCTGGCGGCTGGATTTTAGTCGCGGTTTTCGTCTAAAGTTCGGCGGAAGTCGAGCAATCGGCCGGATTAGTCGCAGAATCCGCCTTGTCGCCGGCCGGTCGCGGGAGGTGGAGTCTTGGCTCCGGGAAAGGGCGACCATCCCCACGCCGGCCAGGCCGGCCTTGCCGGCGACACCGGTCGCGACGGCCAGGTCGGCCCCGTCGCCCAGGCAGGGCTCCCCGGCCACGAGCGCCAACCCGGCGCCATCGGCGCGGCCGGTCACACGGGCCAACCCGGCCCCGAAGGCCACATTGCCGCCGCCGAGTCCATCGGGCCCGCCGGCCATGCGGCTGTTTTTCGGCCGGCGCCGGTTCCCGGGACGGAAGCGACCCTCGGCGTGCTGCTGGCGCTGACCCTCATGGCGGGAGTCGGCCTTCCTTTGATTTTGTTCGTGGCCACCGGCGCCTTCAGCTGGTGGCTGCTGGCTGTCGTGCTGGTCATCTCGGTGGCGCCCTTCGCCTTGGTCCGGGCCGCTGTGCGCAGCCTCCGCTATGAAGTTGGTGCCGCCGGCGTGAGCGTGCACCACCTTCGGAGGAAATCATATCCGTGGGACGAGATCGAGGCCGTTCGCGTACTGCGCCGGCCTTTGCGCGGATTTGTCCGCATCGGGATGGGCTCGACCACCGCCGGTTTCCACGTCGGCCCGTTCCGGGAGTCCCGCCTCGGACGGATTCAGGCGTATGTCACAGCCGTGACTCCTCCGCTGGTCGTCCTGGAGACGCGGTCTGATCCCGTTTTGCTGTCGCCGGACGACGTGGACGGTTTCGTGGCCGCCGTGCGGAGGTTCAGCGGCCGGCCCGGCATCGTGGTCGACCGGCCTGAACAGGAGGAGCGTGGAGCCGATGGGCCTTGAAAAACCTCCGCAAGAATAGCAGTACCTCAACTTGAGGGTAGGCGTGCTGCGAAAAACAAAGGAGGCTGGTTGCCGTGGACAAGGCGTCGAAGATATGGCTGGCGGGTTCTGTATTTTGGACCTTGGTGTTTGGCACCGCGTCCATCGCTTTTGACAACTACCGCTTTATCGTCTTTGCGCTGCCCGCCATCATGTGGGGATTTGTTCAAGCCTTCGTCATCGAGTTGCGGCGCCGGCAGACGCAGGGCTGACGCCGGTGCTTGCGACGGCGGGATGATTGTGGGATGCCATGCGAGCAGAACGCGAATTGACCCGGACGACAAATTTATGTGATGAGCGCGGCCGGCTGAACCGCTCGGCCGTCGGCTGGTCGCGCCGGCCGCTCCACGTCTGCAACCTAAAGGGCCGCTGGCTGCGCAAGAAGCGATGGAACTACTGGGCCGTCACCACCGAGACGCACTTGTTTTCCGCCACCGTTTCCCATCTTGACTACGCCGCGGTCGTTTTCGTCTACTTTCTCGACTTCGAAACCAAATGGTTTCACGAGCAAACGGTGCTGGCGCCGCTGGGAGCGGGCGTGCAAATGCCCGAGACGGTCACGGGCGACATCGACTTTCGCTCCTCCGGCCTGGCCGTGCGGATGAACGACGACGGGCGGCAGATTCAGCTGGCCGTGGACAGTCGCAACTTCGGCGGGCGGCCGCTGCGTGCCGAATTTGCCGTGCGCCGCCCGGATGGGCACGCGTCCATCAACGTCGTCATTCCTTGGTCCGACGACACGTTTCAGTTTACGTCCAAGCAGCCGGCGCTGCCCGCGACGGGCGTCGTGGAGCTGGGCGCCGAGCGCATCGGCTTTGACGGCTTTGCGTGTCTGGACTACGGCCGCGGGATTTGGCCCTACAGCAGCACGTGGAACTGGGCCTCGGGCTCGGGCGTGCAAGACGGCCGCACCGTGGGCCTGAACCTGGGCGGCCGCTGGACCGACGGCACCGACATGACCGAGAACGGCCTGGTCGTCGACGGCGTCGCGACGAAAATCAGCGACGATCTCGTTTTCGAATACGACAGCAAAGATTTCATGAAGCCGTGGCGCATCCGCACGGCCGTCACCGACGCAGTAGACCTCGAGTTTGTCCCTTTCTTCGAACGAGTCGCCAAGACCAACGCCCTGATCATCCGCTCCGAAGTGCACCAGATGATTGGCCGGTTCCGCGGCCGCGTCGTGACGGCCGAAGGGGAAACGCTGAAGATCGACGGTCTGGTCGGCTGGGCGGAGGAGCACCACGCCCGCTGGTGACGAGGCGGTTCGCAGGCGGGCGGCCTCTGGTCGAGCCTTGGTGTCGTTTCCGGGACTCCGACGACGCTCGTCCACGGCCATTTTTCCACCGATGGCGCTCAATTCCGACTTTGACTCCACCCACGGCGTCGATTTCCGATTTCGTCGCCGCCGACGGTGAGGTACCGCCGACCGTTCAGCCCGGTCCGGCGGCGATGGGGGCCGGGCCATCAAAATCATTGCGCACAGCTTTAATCGTTTATTGCCGAAGGCGATGTTGCCACCCATGGAGCTGAATTTCGATGTTCGCTCCACCTATGGTGTCGATTTCCGGTTTTGTCACCGTCTATGGCGATGTGCCGCCGGGCGTCCGCCCCTAGCGAGCGGAAATGAGTCCCGAGGCCACTACAATGCGGCCCGGACCAGCCAAGCCATCGCGGGTAGCCGTCGTTGGTCATCGCCCAGGGTCATATCGCCACTCATGGAGCCGGATTTGGATTTTGACACCACCCATGGCGCCGATTTGCAATTTCGTCGCCGCCAATGGTGACGTACCGCCGGGCATCCGGCCTGGGCGAGCGGAAACACGGGTTTGTGGGGTGAATCCATCTCGCACAGCTATGAACGGCAATCGCCCAGGGCCATATCGCCACCTATGGAGCCAGGTTTCGATTTTGGCTCCATCGGTGGCGTCGATCTTCGATTTAGTCGTCACTCGTGGCACCGTACCGGCGGGTATCTCGCCCAGGCGAGCGGAAATGCGGACCGGCGCCGCGAAAACGCGGAGTTGATCAGCGAAACCATCGCACGCAGCCATAAGCAGAAATCGCCCAGAGCTATATCGCCACTCATGGAGCTGGATTTCGATTTTGGCTCCGCCCATGGCGACGGTTTTCGGTTTTGTCTCCATCTACGGTGATGTGCCGCCGGGCATCAACCCCGAGCGCGCGGAAATGCCCCCGGGCGGCCCGACTGTCCGCCGGATCATCTCCCGGCACTAGCGTTCCGAACCTGGTCTTGCCCGGTGACCCCTCACCACTCGGTGAAATCCGCCTCCGCATCAGAGTCTGCAACGGATGCGAGACGGCAGCGCCGAAGAACGGGCATGCGAAGAATACATCCCACGTGGAAAGCAGGGTCACGTCCTGTGGCTTGTCCCGCAGCGTCACAAGCGCCGCCGCAGCCTCGTCTTCAAGGCGCAGCGCCTCGCCTTCGTGCATGGGCTCGATGACGCCGGGCCCCTCGGCGCGGACGACCAGTGCGACCATTCAACGTATGTTTTTCCTCGTGTTGACATTCCCCGTTCGGTTCGCTACTCTAATTGCATAGATGTCGATTGTGCAACTTGCAATCATCCCGCCCCGGCGGCAAGTCCTGCGGGATGCGACGGGTGGTGATTGGGATTTCCGAATCCGGCCGGTTCCCGGAAGGCGATGGGCGCGGCGCGAGGGACGACCTGGTGGCCGCGTACCCGCCGCCCGAATGGGACGTGACGCTGTCTTTGCCGGCCGTCCATGCGACGGCCATGGTACTGGTAGATTACGCGCTGGGCGGGAGCAGCACGCCCACCGCCTGGCCGCACGCGGTGGCCAGTCGCGTGCCTGCGGCCGTGAAGTCCGAGTGGATGCTGCTGCGGCCCATCGTCGCCCACGGGACGGTGTGGCGCGATTTCGTTTTGTTCAGGCTCGGCCGGGACGACGCGGCGCAGCACGAGTGGCGGGCGTATCGGGAGTGGACGGCCCGGCTCCCGGATGAGGAAATGCAGGCGCTGGTCGTCGAAGGCGTCCTGTCCGGCCTTCGCTATTACCGCGAGAACATGAAACCGATGCCCGAGGTTGAGGATTGCCTGGCGGCCGTCGGGACGCGGGCGCCGGACCGGCAGGTGCTGGCCGAGCGAAACGTGCTTCCGACGGCAGTCCGGGCGCTGGCGGCCAGCTGGGGAGCGCCCGTGGAAGCCGTGCCGGAGCTGGCGGCCCATCCGCCGCGGCTGAGGCGCGCGCTGCTGCGCATGATGGATGCGGTTTGGGAGCTGGGTTTCGGCCGTCTCTGGACGGAGAGACTGCCCCGGCTACGCCGCGCCGCCGTGGCTGCGACGCGCAGGCTGGAGGAAGCCGCGGCCCCGCGGCGTTCGGGCGCGGGAGGCGGCGGAGCCGCGGTGCCCGCCGGCGTGGACGAGCTGGTGCTGGCGGCCACCGGCCGCCAGTTGGCGTCATCGGTGCTGGACAAGATGCGCAGCGCATCCCGTGTCGTTTTCTTTCCCGGCCTGGAGCTGGGTCATTTCATA
>QGSR01000294.1 GCA_003387805.1 Bacillota bacterium
GACGCCCGCGGCGGGCCGGCGACGGGATCGCGTCGTTGCGCGCCGACGGCCGCGGGGCGGGCGGGGCCGGGGAAGCGCGAGCCCGTGACGGCCTGCGGCTGCCCGAAGAGCTGCGGCGGTTCGGCTTGCCGCAGCCCGTGCGGGTTTTGGCCGGGCCCCAGGACGACCTCTTCGCGCCGCTGGCCATGGAACGGCTTCTGGGCGCGACGTTCCGCGTCTCGTCGCAGGCCGACCGCATGGGCTGCCGGCTGCACGGTCCGCGCCTGCCGTATCGCACGGACGTGACCCAGTTCGTCACCGACGGCACCGCGCCCGGGTCCATCCAGGTGCCCGGCGACGGCCGGCCCATCGTGCTCCTGGCCGACCGGCAGACCAGCGGCGGCTACCCGAAAATCGCCACGGTCATTTCCGCGGACCTGGACTTTCTCGCGCAGGCGTGGGCGGGCGACCGGGTGACGTTCCGCTCGGTGAGCCTGGAGGAAGCCCATTGCATCCGCCGGGAGCGGCGGGCGCTTCTGGACGCGGTGGCCCGCTTTACGGAGACCGTGTGGGCCCCGACCGACTGCCCGGGGTCGTGACGGCGCGTGGGTCCGGCCGTGTTTGCGCCGCGGCCCGCCGAGGCATGCTACACGCATGTGGGAGCGAGTGCAGCTGCATTGGCGGGCGCAGACGCCGCCGGGCCGCGGGCCCGCGCCCGAGTGGCTGGTGACCAACGGCATCGGCGGCTTCGCCTCGGGCACGACCTTCGGGTACCACACCAGGCGCTACCACGGCTGGCTGGTGGCGGCGCTGCAGCCGCCGGTGCGGCGGACGCTGCTGTGGGCCAAGGGCGAAGAGCGCCTGGAGGCCGACGGGCGCGTGTGGCCGCTGTCCATCAACGACTACGGGGATACGTTCCATCCTGACGGGTGGATGCACATCCGCTCGTTCCGCGCGTATCCTTTTCCGGCCACCGTCTTCTGCGCCGGAGGCATCGTCCTGGAACGCACGATTTTCATGGTGCGGGGGCAAAATACGACCGCGGTGGTGTACCGGCTCGCCGCCGGCCCGCCGGGCGCCGTGCTCGTGCTGCAGCCTCTGATCAACTGCCGGGACTATCACCACACGGTGCGGGCCAATGACTGGCCGTTTCGTCAGCGGTCCTGGGAGTGCGGCGCCGAGATCGTCGCGTACCCCGGCGCGCCGCCGCTCATCCTGGGCGCCGGCGGTTTCGGCGAAGGAGGCGGCAGCGGCGGAACGTATAGGACCGACGCCGCGGGCCGTCCCGGCGGATCGAGCGGTGCGGGAGGTGCGCCCCGGTACCGACCGGACGGCGCCTGGTTTTACCGGTTTCACTACGCCGCCGAGCGGGAGCGGGGCCTTGATTTCGTCGAGGACCACTTCTGTCCGGGCGAGTTTCGCTGGACGCTGCGGGGACCGGGCGACGTGGCCGTGGTCGTCGGCCATTGCCCGTGGCCGGGCGCCGGCCTGGAGCCGCCGTGGCGGGACGGGCCCGCGGCGCTGGCGGCGGGGGCGCGGGACCGGGTGGCCGAAGCGACCACACGGCGGGAGCGGCTGGTGCGCCTGGCGGCGGAGGTGCGGCGGGCCCGTGCAGCGCACGACGAGGACGCGGAGGACCCGGACCGGGCGCGCCTGGTGCTGGCGGCCGACGATTTCGTGGTGCGGCGGGCCAGCACCGGCGCCGCCACGGTCATCGCCGGCTACCCGTGGTTCACCGACTGGGGCCGGGACGCGATGATCAGCCTGCCGGGGCTGCTGCTGGAGACGGGACGGTTCGAGGAAGCGCGCGAAGTGCTGCTGACTTTCGCCGAGCACCGCTCCGGCGGACTGGTGCCCAACCGCTTTCCCGACGACGGCGGCGAGCCGGTTTACAACGCGGCGGACGCGTCGCTTTGGTGGGTGTACGCCGCGTGGCTTTACTGGCGCGCGACCCGGGACGGGCTGGCGAAAACCGACCTGTTTCCCGTCATGCTGGACATCGTCGAGAGCTATATGCGGGGCACGCGGCACGGCATCGGCGCCGACGCGGACGGCCTGGTGGCCGCGGCCGACCCCGGTTTACAGCTGACGTGGATGGACGCCAAGGCCGGCGACTGGGTGGTGACGCCCCGCGCCGGCGCGCCGGTGGAAGTCAACGCTTTGTGGTACAACGCGCTGCGGACGGTGGAGCAGCTGTCGCGGCTGTGGGCGCCGTCCGGGGCGGGGCGGTGGGCCGCGGCCGCGGACGCGGTGGGCCGGGCTTTCCGGCGCCGTTTCGAGGGGCCGGCCGGGAGTTTGTTCGACGTCGTGCCGCCCGAAGGCTCGGGGTCGGCGGGAAGTTCGTTCGATGTCGGGCCGTCCGCGGGCGCGGGGCCGGCGGGCAGGCCCGACGAGGCTTTCCGGCCCAACCAGCTCTTCGCGGCCGCGCTGCCGTTTCCGGTGTTGAGCGGCGCCGAGGCGCAGCCGATGGTGCGCCGGGCCGCGGCGGAACTGCTGACGCCTGTGGGCCTGAGGACGCTGTCGCCGTCCGATCCCGCCTATCGGGGCCGGTACGGGGGCGATCAGCGGCAGCGGGACGGCGCGTACCATCAAGGCACCGTGTGGCCGTGGCTTTTGGGGCCCTTCGTGGACGCGGCGCGCCGCGCCGCGCCCGAGCTGGCGGTGTGGCCCGACGCGTTGCGGGCCCACTTGCGCGGCGAGGCCGCGTTGGGCCATGTGTCGGAAATTTTTGACGGCGATCCGCCCCACGGGCCGCGGGGCTGCTTCGCCCAAGCGTGGAGCGTGGCCGAGTGGCTGCGCGTGGGGCCGGCGCCGGGTACGAGCGTCGGCCGGCCGCACCGGCCATAGACCGGCCGCACCGGCGGGGCGGCCTGCGCGTCGCCGCGCGGCGGCGCCTTCGGCCTTGTTTGGTCAAGTAGACGAGAGTAGTCGCAAGGGGAGGCCAAACCACAGTCCGCCGGGAGATGTTCATGTCCCCCTGCGTGATCCCCC
>QGSR01000295.1 GCA_003387805.1 Bacillota bacterium
ATCAGAAGAGTTCGGTGCGTTTAGAGGAGGTAGAGCGATGCAACGTCGACCGGGTTTGAGCGCGGTGCAGGTGTGCCGCCTGCAGGCGGGGGCGGTGGCGGTGCTGGCGGCTTTGGCATTGGCGGCCGCCGGCTTCGTGCCCGCCGCGGCGCAGCCGGAGCCCATCAAGATCGGCGTACTCCACGACGGCAGCGGTCCGCTGCGGACGTACGGCGAGCAGCAGGTGCGGGGCCTGCTGCTGGGCCTGGAGTACGCCACGGGCGGCACCATGGAGGTGCTGGGCCGGCCCATCCAGCTGTTTATCGAAGACGACTCGTCGGACCCGCAGAAGGGCGTGCAGGCGGTGCGGCGGCTGCTGGAGCGGGAGCAGGTGCACATCGTGCAGGGCACCAGCTCCAGCGGCGTGGCGCTGGCCGTCATTCCGGAAATCGAGCGGCATCAGCGCATTTTCGTCGTGGACCCGGCCGCGGCCGACTCCATCACCGGCGCGGACTGGAGCCCGTACGTGTTCCGCACGGGCCGCAACGTCTCCCAGGACGCCCGCACGGGCGCCGCGTACCTGGTCAGCGAAGGCCGCACCCGGTTCATGAACTTCGGCCCGGACTACGCCTTCGGCCACGACAGCGCGGCGGCGTGGAGCGCGGTCATCGAGGAAAACGGCGGCACCATGATCGGCGACATTTTCGCGCCGCTGGACACCCAGGACTTCACGCCGTATTTGCTGCGGCTCATGGCCGCCAATCCCGACGGCGTGGTGGTGACGTGGGCCGGCGCGGGCGCGGTGACGCTGTTCCAGCAAATCGCCGAGCTGGGCGTGTACGACCGCATGCTGGTGTTCACGGGCATCGGCGACATCCCGTCGCTGCGGGCCATGGGCACCGAGTCGGGCGGCCTGGTGGGCATCGTCGCGTACTACTACCAGCTGCCGGACCATCCCATCAACGACTGGCTGGTGCAGCGCCATTACGAGGAATACGGCGAGCCGCCGGACCTGTTCACGGCGGGCGGCATGGCCGCGGGCATCGCCATCGTGGAGGCGCTGAAGCGGGCGGGCACCACGGACGCCGACGCGCTCATCGAAGTGATGCGCGGCATGTCCTTCGAAGGGCCGAAAGGCACGTACACGTTCCGGTCCGAGGACCATCAGGCGCTGCAGCCCATGTACGTGGCCCGGCTGGAGATTATCGAAGGCTACGACTACCCGGTGCCGGTGCTGGTGCGGGAGTTCTCGCCGGAGGAAACCGCGCCGCCCATTACGGTGCCGGGGCGGTGAGGGCGTGAAAGCGTGAGAGTCGGGCCCGCGCCCGTGGGGAACCGGGGGTTGGGGGCGCGGGCCGCTTCGGCTCCAGCACGGCGGGGCGGTGAAACCGTGGCGGACGACTTCATTTTGGAGACGCAAGGCCTGACGAAATATTTCGGCGGCTTCGCCGCCTTGTCGGACGTGAACTTGCGCGTGCGGCGGGGCCACCTGCACTCCGTCATCGGCCCCAACGGCGCGGGCAAGACGACGCTGTTCAACTGTTTGTCCGGGGTACTGAAGCCGTCCGCGGGCCGCATCATCCTGCGGGGGCGCGACACGGCCGTGGGCCGCCGGGCCGCGCAGCCCCATCATTTGGCCCGGCGCGGGCTGGGGCGGGCGTTTCAGATCACCAGCTTGTTTCCGACACTGACGGTGCTGGAAAACGTGCGGCTGGCGGTGCAGGCCCGGGCCCGGAGCGGCTCCATGTCGTGGATTATGTGGCGCTCGGCCGACCGCATGCGGGAAGTGACCGAGCGGGCCGCGGCCATCGTGGAAGACGTAGGCCTGGCCGGGAAGGAGCACGTGCCGGCCTTCGCCTTGTCCCACGGGGATCAGCGCAAGCTGGACCTGGGCATCGCCCTCGGCTCGGAGCCCGAGGTCTTGCTGCTGGATGAGCCCACCGCCGGGGTTTCCCGCGAGGACGTGCCCGGCATCGTGGAAGTCATCGAACGCATCCGGCGCACGGCCGAGCTGACCATCTTGCTGGTCGAGCACAAGATGGACATCGTGCTCAACATCTCGGACCGCATTACGGTGCTGCAGCACGGCAAGTTTCTGGCCGAGGGGACGCCTCGGGAAATCGTCGCCAACCGTGAGGTTCAGGCCGCGTATTTGGGGGCAGAGCATGTCCAACATGCTGGAAGTGCGTGATTTGGGCGCGCACATCGGGCGGTTCCACATTTTGCAGGGCGTCACGTTCGACGTGCCGGCCGGCGAAACGACGGTGCTGCTGGGCCGCAACGGCGCGGGCAAGACGACGACGCTGCGCACCATTATGGGGCTGGTGCGGGCCACGGCCGGGTCGGTGCGGCTGGCGGGGCGGGAGCTGACGGGGCGGCGGCCCTTTGACATCGCCCGGGCGGGCATCGGCTACGTGCCGGAGGACCGGGACGTCTTCGCCACGCTGACGGTGGAGGAAAACTTGCGGGTGGCCGAGCGCGGCGGCGGTCTGAAGAAGCGGCGGGAGTTCGTGTTTGATTTGTTCCCGGACCTGGCCCGCTTTGCCCACCGGAAGGCGGGGCATTTGAGCGGCGGGCAGCAGCAGATGCTGGCCATCGCCCGGGCGCTGGTCAACGACAACCAGCTGCTGCTCATCGACGAGCCGTCGAAGGGGCTGGCGCCCGTGGTCATCGAGCGCATGGCCGAAGTGCTGGCCGAGATTTCCCGGGAAGTGACGATTTTGCTGGTGGAGCAGAACTTCACCATGGCGGCCAAGCTGGGCAAGATGTGCGTGGTCGTCGACGAGGGCCGCACGGTGTACACCGGGCCCATGGCGGAGCTGGCGGGCGACCCGCGCCTGCAGCAGCGGTACCTGGGCGTGGGCGGGCAGGAGGCGGTCTAGGCCGGGGCCGGCCACGACGCCGGCGGGCACGGACGGGGCGCCGGTCGGGGCCGACGACGACGGCGGTGCGCAGACAGGGGGCGGTGCAGCGTGGGCGTG
>QGSR01000296.1 GCA_003387805.1 Bacillota bacterium
GAGGGTTTCGAAGGTGAAGGTTGCGTCGCTTCGTATGGCTGCCGTGCTGCTGCTGGTTTTGGCGCTGGGCGCCGCGGGCGCGCAGGCGTAGACGGTCATCACCGTCGGCGCGACGCCGGTGCCGCATGCGGAGGTCTTGGAGTTCATCAAGCCCATCCTGCAGGCCGACGGCATCGAGCTGCGCATCGTGGAGTTCACGGACTACGTGCTGCCCAACCTGGCGCTGGCCGACGGCGAGCTGGACGCCAACTACTTCCAGCACATTCCGTATCTGGAGACGTTCGCGGCGGATCACCGGCTGGACCTGACCGTGCTGGTGGGCGTGCACATCGAGCCCATGGGCCTGTACAGCCAGCGCATCGGCAGCCTGGACGAGCTGCGCAGCGGCGCGACGGTGGCCATTCCCAACGACGCCACCAACGGCGGCCGGGCCCTTTTGCTGCTGCAGGAGGCCGGGCTTATCCGGCTGGCCGAAGGTGCGGGCATTACGGCCACGGTGTTTGACGTGGCGGAGAACCCGCGGAACCTCCGCTTCCGGGAGCTGGAGGCGCCACTGCTGCCCCGGGCGCTGGCCGACGTGGACGCCGCGGTCATCAACACCAACTACGCTTTGGAGGCGGGGCTGGTGCCGCTGCAGGACGCCATCGTCATTGAAGGCGCCGAGTCGCCGTACGTCAACGTGGTGGCGGTGCGGACCGGCGACGAAACGAACCCGGCGCTGCTGAAGCTGGCTGAGGCGCTGACGCGGCCGGAGGTGCGCGAGTTCATTCTGGAGAAGTACGAGGGTGCAGTGGTGCCCGTGTTCTGACGGCACCATTCGGCGCGTCCGCGCCGTGACGCTGCCGCCCGGTCGGGACGGCGCAGGAGGCGCGCTGAAAACGGAGAACATTGGAAGCGGGGGAGGCCGCGGGCGGTGCCGGCGGGCCGAACCCGCTTTTTCCGTCGGGCGAGGGCAGACCGCCGACCGCAGGGCCGGCGGAAGCCGGCGGCGCGCCGGCCGGGTGCGCCAAGCCGTCACGATGCCCAAACCGGCGCTGGTGCGGCGCCGGCGCGGGCAATACACGGAGGTGGCAGGTATGTCGTTTGTGGACGTAGTACGGGACGGGGCCGTGGCCGTCGTCACCTTGAACAAGCCCAAGGTCAACGCGCTGGATGCCGAATTTTTGCGGGAAATCGACGACGCCGTGGCGGCGCTGGAACACGACGACGCGGTGCGCGCCGTGCTGTTCCGGAGCGCCATCCCGGGCATCTTCATTGCCGGTGCGGACATCAAGGCCTTTCAGCAGCCCGAGACGACCCAGGCGGCCATCCGCGCGTTCCACCAGTGCTTCAACCGCATCGAGGGCCTGCCGAAGCCGGCCGTTGCGGCCATCGGCGGCCACGCGCTGGGCGGCGGCTGCGAGTTCACCCTCGCGTGTGATTTCCGGCTGATGGTGGACGACGGCAAGAGCACCATCGGGCTGCCCGAGGTGAGCCTGGGCATTTTCCCCGGCGCGGGCGGCACCCAGCGGCTGCCGCGCCTCATCGGCCAGGCCCGGGCGCTGGACATCATTTTGCACGGCCGGCGGCTCCAGGCCGACGAGGCCAAGGCCATCGGCTTGGTCAACGAAGTGTTTCCGGAAAACGATTTCGACGACGCGGCCATGGAGTACGCCCGGAGGCTGGCCGCCGGCCCGACGCTGGCTCTGGCCGCGGCCAAGACCCACGTGCGGCGGGCCTTCGAGGCGCCGCTGGAGGAAGGGCTGCGGGCCGAGGCCGAGGCCTTCGTCGCCATTGTGAACACCAACGACGCGCGGGAAGGCGTCCAGGCCTTCCTGGAAAAGCGGCGGCCCGAATTCCGGGGCTCGTGAGGCCGCGACTTGCCGGGGCGTGATCCGGCGTCCCCGGGGGCTGGTTCTCAGGACGCGCCCCGCTTGAACCACCACCGATAGGCCAGCGCACCTGCCAGGACGACCCCGCCGCCGATGGCCAGCCACCATCGGTAGGCGGGGTTTTCCAGCACGCCTTGGCCCACGAACGAGAACAAGGCGATGGAGGGCAAGTCGCCGACGGCCGTGGCCGCGAGGAAGTGGGCCGGCGGCAGCCGGCTGAACCCGGCCACGTAGCTCCACACGTCGCTGGACGTGAAGGGGACGAGGCGGAGCACCAGCAGCGCCACGAACCCGTTGTGCCGGCTGAAGTCGTCCACCCTGGCCAGGAGGGCTTGGGGGATGAGGCGGCGCACGAAACGGCGGCCGACCCAACGGGCCGCGGAGAAGGCCGCCAGCGCCCCCAGCAGGACGCCCGCCAGGGAGACGAGGCCGCCCAGCCACGGGCCGAACAGCACGCCGTTGGCAATCATGAGAAACCAGGCGGGCAACGGCGCCACCAGCGACTCCACCACGAACAGGGCCAAGACGACGACGACGGTCCAGCCGCCGAACCCGCGCAGGAAGTCGACGGCTTCCTCCAGCTCCGCGTCGCGCAGAAAGCGCCGCACGTCCCGCCAGGTGTCGGGCGCGGCGCCCAGCGACACCAGGAGCAGGAGGACGGCGGCGAGGACGATGAGGGCGGTCACTCCGGCGGCTCTCGAATGCAGCACGGATGTAGCATGCCCGCCCGCAGCGGGCAAATACCTGCTCGCGCGGGGATTCGCGCGGGAGCGCCGGCCCGGGCGGCCGGGTCAGCCGAACAGCGGAATGACGTAGCGGGCCAGGAACCAGAGGACGGCTACGACGATGATGACGACGGCGCCCCACTTGATGGCCGCGGTGCCGACGGGCTCGCCTCCGTGCCGCGGCGGTTCGTTGGGTGTGTCCATGGCGTCGCCTCCCGCATCTTGTGCCGTTGCGCCAGGGCCGTGATGGAAAGGGTTCCCCCCGCGCCGGCGCCGCATACGTCTTGCCGCCGGCCACCGCCCCTAAAAACATCCCCACCGCCCGCGGGCGTCCCGGGCCAGCCGCCCGGTCCCTGGTCG
>QGSR01000297.1 GCA_003387805.1 Bacillota bacterium
CCCCGCGCGCGGGCCGCCCCCCCCGCCCCGGGGCGGCCCGCCCCCCGCCGTTGGGCGGGGCCCTCCCGGGCCGCCGGTTCCGCCGCCCGCCGGGTCTGGCGCCCCCGCCGCAGCGCGTCGGCCCACACCGGCCGGCCTACCCACTCACCCACGACCCGGGCCAGGACTTCGGCCTGGTTGAACCCGCGGTCTTCGAGCCGGGACGGGTGCAACGGCACGGGCACCAGCGCGTCCACCGGCCACAATACGGGCTCCCGCTCCAGGCAGCGGCCCAGCAGCACGCCCAGCGCCATCCCCAGCTCCCGCTCGCCGCCGTACTTGAAACGATGGATGTAGTCCTTGACGGCGCCGTCGTACACCGTCGGCGCCCGGGCCACGTGGAAAAGCCGCGGTTCCAGCGCACACCTTCGGCACAACATGCCGCCGTGTCCGTGGCCATGGCTGTCGTCGCGTCGGTGGCCGCGGCCGATTCCGTAGTCATGGCCTTTTGCGTGTCCGTGGCCCGAGCCGTTGCCGGGCCCGCCGCCGCCTCCGGCCTGGCCCCGGGCCCGCCGCTTCCGCAGCAGGGCGCGTAGGCCCCGAGCCTCACCGTTCTGCCCGTCCGCCGGCAGGGCCGACGCCCGCAGCGGCCGCCCGCACTGCCCGCACAACGGCGGCGCCACCCGGGGCAGGCGCGCCAGGCACGCCGGACACAACCCGGGATCGCTGCGGCTCCCCTCCCGGTGGCAGCCCGGACACCGCGGCGCCTCCGGAAGCAGCACGTCCAGCACCAGCCGCCCCAGCCGGCCCAGGTCCGGCAAGACCGTCACGCGTCCTCACCCCGCTCCGGGACGGCGCCCGCGAGGGGAACGGCCGGGCGGAGCAGTCCCAGCGCCGCGGCTTCTTCGTTCATACCCTCAATTAGCGCCACCGCCCGCCGCATGGCGGCGGTGACGCGCCGCCCCACGAACGCCACCCGGCCCGTGGGCCGCTCCACCGTCCGGCCCACCCGCCCCGCCATCTGGATGAGCGCCGGCTCTTGAAAAATGCGTTCGGCGTCGGCGTAAAGCACGATGACGTCCACGTCGGGCACCGTCACGCCCCGCTCGAGGATGCTGGTGGCGACAAACACCCGCGCCTCGCCCCGCAGAAACGCGGCCAGCTTTTCGTCGCGTTCGGGGTCGCGGGCGTGGGACCAAAGGACCGGGTCGGGCAGGTGCCCGGCCAGCCCCCGGCCTACCCACTCGGCCAGCGCGACCGTGGGCACGAACACCAGCACGCGGGCCTGGGCCGGACCGGCCGCCAGGCTGCGCTCCACCAGCGACAGCAGGCGCCGCGACGGCCGGAAGGGCCGCCGCCCTTCGGCGCCGTCCCCGGCCAAGGCGTCGCCCAGAGTACGGTCCTCCACCAACTCCGGCACGGGCAGCGGATAGCCGTGATACCGGGCCGGCACCCGGATGAGCGCGCTTTCGCCCGCCTCCGCCTGCCGCAGCAGCTCGTGATCGGGCGTGGCCGTCATGCGGATGCGCCGTCCGCCCGGCGCGGTGGCCCGCACCACCGCCTCCGCCAGCATGCGGCTGCCCCGGTACGGGTAGGCGTCCACCTCGTCGAGAATGACCAGGTCGAAGGCCTGGAAAAACCGCATCACCTGGTGCGTCGTGGCCACCGTCAGCGAACCCGGCGACAGCACGGGCAGCACCGTCCGGTCCGCACCGCCGTGCAGCACCTGCAGCTCCACGTCCGGAAACGCCGCCCGCAGCCGCCGGCCCAGCTCCCGCACTACGTCCCGCCGCGGAATGGCGAACAGCACCCGGCCGCCCCGCCCCAGCGCCTTGGCCACCGCGGCGAACGACATCTCGGTCTTGCCCGCGCCGCACACGGCCCACACCAGCGCATCGGTCCGGTGGCCGTCGACAAACTGGGCCAGCGCCTGCGACGCCCGCTCCTGGGCCGGCGTCAGCGCCGGCGTGCGGACCACGACGCGTTGGGCCGCCGACGCCGCATGCGTGCGAGCCCCGACGCCGTTCGGGGCCAGCAGTGGCTGCTGCGGCGTCGGCACCGGCGCCACCGTGCCGGCCACGACGCCGTTGCCGACGGGCCGGGGCAGTGCCGCCGGCGTCGCCGCCGCGTACACAATCGTACACGACCGCACTTCACCCAGCGTCCGGCACGCGTCGCAAACCCAGCACTCATCCTCGCCGCACACCGCGCAGTCCCACGCCTGCAGCCGCTGGGTTTCGCCGCAGCGCGTGCACTCCAGTCGCCCGAAAGCGCCCCGCCGCACGCCCGGCATTTGCCGGACGCGGCCCGCCGCCGCCAGCCAGGCCAGACAGTCGGCCACGTCGGCCCCGGCGTTGGGATGGGCCTGCTCCATGAACCGCTCCAGTTCCCGAATCGACAGCTGCCGACCCGTCAGCGCGGCCGCCACCGCCTGCACGTGCCGCTCCGGCGGCGCCGCCCACTCCGGTCGGCCGGCCACGGCGCCGGCGCCGTCCTCATGGGAAACGGCGTCCCGCAGAACAACGGCGTCCCCGGTCTGCAGCCCCGGCTCATACCCCGCCAGCCGCAGCGCGAAATGGACGCGGGCCACCACCGGATCCCGCGGGTCCCAGCCGAACAGCCACCGTGAGAGCCGATGGAGAAACGATTCTCCCGAGCCTGCAACGCGGCCGCGCCAGGGCCGCTCCGGCCGCGGCGCCGCCGGCCCGTCCTCCCGTGCGCGCCGCTGCTCCTCCAGCCGCTGCAGCAGACGACACGCGTACTCGGCCCACATGGCCGGCGCGGGCGGCTCCAGCGGCACCATGGCGTGCGCGCCCTGCCGCCGCCAATACGCCGCGTCCACGTGCGGCCGCAGCGTGTAGCGCCAATGACGTACGCCGTCGTCCCACACCACGGCGTAGACCGTCATGCGCCGCCAAGCGTGCGCGAAAGCCATGGGCGGATCCCCTCACGCCGCCGGATGACCGTGGCG
>QGSR01000298.1 GCA_003387805.1 Bacillota bacterium
GTGCTGGACATGTCCCTGGTGCTGGCGGGGCCGTTTGCCACCCAGATTTTGGCGGATTTGGGCGCGGACGTCATCAAGATTGAGCACCCGACCCGCGGCGACGACACCCGCTCGTGGGGCCCGCCTTTCGTGGGCGGGGAAAGCGCGTACTTTTTGTCCGTCAACCGGGGCAAGCGCAGCGTCGCCGTGGACTTGAAAACCGATGAAGGCCGCGAGATTTTGAAGCGGCTCGCGGCCAAGAGCGATTTGCTCATCGAGAACATGAAGCCGGGCGACATGGCCCGCTACGGGCTGGACTACGAGAGCCTGTCGGCCGTCAACCCGGGGCTTATTTATTGCTCCATCACCGGGTTCGGCCAGACGGGGCCCATGAGGCACTTGCCGGGCTATGATTTCGCCGTGCAGGGCATGTGCGGCATCATGTCCGTGACGGGCGAGCCCGACGGCGAGCCCATGAAGGTGGGCGTGGCCTGGGTCGACATCTTGACGGGGCTGTACGCGGCGGTGGCTATGCAGGCGGCGCTCAGGGCGCGGGACTTGACGGGCCGCGGGCAGTACATCGATTTGTCGCTGTGGGAGGCGGGCGTGGCGGCCATGGCCAATTTGGCCGGCTCGTACCTGGTTTCCGGCCGGGTGCCGGCCCGCTGGGGCAACGCCCACGCGCAGATCGTTCCTTACGAAATGTTCCCGACGAAAGACGGGTACATGGTGCTGGCGGTGGGCAACGACCTGCAGTTCGCCCGGTTGGCCGAGGTGGTGGGCCGGCCCGAGTGGGCCGAGGACGAGCGGTTTCGGACCAACCCGGCGCGGGTGGAGAACCGCCACGTCCTGGTGCCCATGATTCGCGAAGTGCTGCAGCAAAAGACCACCGACCAGTGGCTGGCGCCGCTGGCGGAGGCGAAGGTGCCAGCGGCGCCGGTGTGGAATTTGCATCAAGTGTTCACGTCGGAACTGGCCGAGCACCGGGGGGCCCGCTGGCCCATGGAGCACCCGACGGCGGGACGCATCGACACCGTGGGCAGCCCCTTGCAGCACATGAGCGAAACGCCGGCGAGGCCCACGCTGCCGCCGCCGACGCTGGGGCAGCATACGGAGGAAGTGCTGACCACCGTCCTGGGCTACAGCCCCGAGGAAGTGCGGCGCCTGGCGGCAGCGGGCGCCGTGGGGCTGCCGACGGCGTGAAACGGGCCGGCGCGCGCCCGGCCGTGCACGCCGGTCCCGCCCGGCGCAGCAAAGGCGGTGCGCATGAACGTCACGCCGGGTGCGACGGTGTCGGCTTATGCTGACCCCGCCGGGCACGGCAGCGGCGCGCAAGCCACTGCCCCGGGCGCCGACGTTTTCGGTGCCGGCTCGGCCGTTGTTGCCGACGCGGAAATTTGAGCCCACGAATGGATGATGGCCGACCTATGACGACGGAACGTTTTTCGGACGGGGCCCGGCGCCGCTCGGCCGCGGAGCCGGGCTGGCGCGCGTCGGAGTTGCGCGCCTCGGAGTTGCACGCGTCGGACTTGCACGCTCCGGGCTCGCACGTGTCAGGCTTGAGCCCGACGGGCCAGCCGCAGCTGTTCACGCCCCTCCGCCTGCGGGACGTGACGCTGCGCAACCGCATCGGCATGGCGCCCATGTGCCAGTACTCATCGCGGGACGGCTTTGCCAACGATTGGCACCTGGTCCACTACGGCAGCCGCGCCGCGGGCGGCGCGGGCCTCATTGTCTTGGAGGCTACGGCCGTGGTGCCGGAAGGCCGCATCAGCCCCCACGACCTGGGCATTTGGCACGACGACCACGTGGCGGGTCTGTCCCGCATCGCCGCGTTCATACGGGAGCAGGGCAGCGTGCCGGCAATCCAGCTGGCCCACGCCGGGCGGAAGGCGTCGGTGCGGCGGCCGTGGGAGGGGCGCGGGGCGGTCCCTCCGGAGGAGGGCGGCTGGCCGACGGTGGGTCCCGGCCCTTTGCCCTTCGGCGACCTGCCGGCGCCGCGGCCTTTGGACGACGTCGGCATCGAACGGGTCATCGAGGCGTTTCGCTCGGCGGCGGAACGGGCTCTGCGGGCCGGCTTCCAGGCCGTTGAAATCCACGCCGCGCACGGCTACCTGCTGCACGAGTTTTTGTCGCCGGTCAGCAACGACCGCACCGACCGCTACGGCGGCAGCTTTGAAAACCGAATTCGCCTGGTGCTGGAAGTGACCGAGGCCGTGCGGGAAGTGTGGCCCGCCGAGCTGCCGCTGTTCGTGCGCATTTCGGCCACGGACTGGATCGAGGAAAACGCGGCGGGCGCAGCGGCCGGTGGGGCGTCCTGGACCGTGGACCAGTCGGCGGCTTTGGCGAAGGAACTGGCACGGATAGGCGTCGACGTGATTGACGTGTCGTCGGGCGGCATCCAGGCCGGCATCGCGGTTCCGGCCCGGCCGGGCTACCAGGTGCCGTACGCGGCGCGGATTCGCCGGGAGGCCGGGATTCGCACCGCCGGGGTGGGCCTGATTACCGAGCCGCAACAGGCCGAGCAGATTCTTCAGGACGGCCACGCCGACCTCATCCTGCTCGGACGGGAGCTGCTCCGTCAGCCGCATTGGCCGCTGTACGCGGCCCACGCCCTGGGCGCCGGCATTGACTACTGGCCGCCCCAGTACTTGCGGGCGCGAATGGAGTAACGAGCCGGAGCGTCGGGCAGGCCGTCGCGCCGGGCGTGAGCGTCCCCTAGTGGGTCGCTCGCACCCTGAGCAACATAAGTTGCTCCGGGCGTTCGCGTCCCATAGTGGGCCGCTTTCGGGCCCGAGCGTCCCATAATGGGACGCTTCGGGGCTTCTTCGCCCCACTATGGGACGCTTGCGTGTGTGCAATGCGTATTTCGGCCGCCGGCCGACCGACCATCGCGTTTCGTGGGCCGCCGGCGCTGGTTTCCAAAATGTAGCAGTTGTTCTAGCTGGGGTTTTACACCTTATGGC
>QGSR01000039.1 GCA_003387805.1 Bacillota bacterium
GATTCTCGGCCAAGCCCACAGATGGGGCTTATTCGTCGCCTCAGACCCACGACCAAGACTTGTCCACGGATTTAGCCCCACCAGTGGGCCGTAGGCGCCGTCCCGAATCCCCGCACGATGGCTGGAACGTCTACCCAGCTCTTCCACCGTGCACCATCTTTGAAACCCCGATGCCATGCGGGCTTTGGAGAGCGCATCGGCGCGGCTCCAGCGCATCGGCCCGGCTCGTGCTCACCTGCTGTGCCGGACACCGCCGAGCCCCGATCTCCGCCCGGCGAGCCCCAATAATGGGGCTTGTTTCCCGCCTAAAGCCCACGATTGGGGCTTGCTGAAAAACTAAGCCCCACTAACGAGCCTTCGGCGCAGTCCGGAGCTGCGGCACGCCGGCTGGTTCCTCAACCCAGCACTGCCACCATGTACCAGCCTCAAAACCCCGATGCAGTACGGGTTTTGGACAGAGCATCGGCACGGGTTCCGCTCACCGGCGCCGCTCGGCGCCCGCGGCCGCCCGCCCGCTCAACAAGCCCCACGAATGGGGCTTGTTTCTCACCCAAGCCCCACGGCCGAGGCTTGCTGCAAATTTTAGCCCCACTAGCGAGCCTTCGACACCGTGCCGGGCTGCGGAGCGGCGGCTGGCACCCGTGCCCAGCACTGTCATGATGTACCAGCCTCGAAACCCCGATGCAGCGCCGCGTTCGAACAGCCCTCCGGTCCCACTGGCGCCCACGGCCACGACCCAAGGCAGCCGATTCGTCGCCCGTGCCGGCAAGCCCCGCTGCTGGGGCTTGTTTCTCGCCTAGGCCCCACGGTTGAGGCTTAGCGCAACCTTAAGCCCCACTGGTGGGCCTTGGGCCCTGTTCCGGGCCGCGGCCCGCCAGTCTTGGCCGCCGCCCGACCGGCTGAGCCGCCCTTGAAATAGGTATAGTTCCGGCCGCCGCGACGCCAAACCTGCTCAAAACCGACACGATGCAAGGTTTTGCCAACGGTCCCGGCGAAATCTTCCTCGACAATCCGTAACGTGCTGGACGTGACAGAAACGATCACAATCCTCCTCGTGCGGTGTTGTCCGGAGGCGGCGCCCTGCCGGCGGCTCGCCGGGATGGACGGAAAGGAACGTACCCCGTGCGCTGGACTATCGGCGGAAAACTGGCCATCGGTTTTGCAGGCGTGCTGGCGCTCATCGCCTCGGTGATGTACGTGGGCTTCAGCGGGTTCGACACGATTTCCGCCGCCTACGAAGCGGAAATCGCCCGCATCACTGCCACGACCGGCGGGGCCGTCGACATTTCCGATGCCGTGCAGGCCAGCCTCGCCCAAAGCCGCATGCTGATGTGGGGCCTGGCGGCGCTGGCCGCCATCGGCGCCACCGTGGTGCTGGTGCTCTTCAGCCGCGGCACGGCGGGGCCGGTGCGCCGGACGGCCCGGGCGGCGCTGAGCCTGGCCGACGGCGACCTGACCATCGAGGAGTTGCGGGTCCGCACCGGCGACGAGCTCCAGGAGCTGGCCGAAGCCTTCAACCGCATGCTCGGCAGCTGGCGGGACATCATCTCGCAAATCCACCACACCAGCCGGCAGCTGGCCGACAACGCCCGGACACTGCTGCTCATCGCCGACGAAACGACGGCGGCCACGGCCCACATCGCCGAAGCCGTCAGCGAGGTCGCGCAGGGCACCGACAACCAGGTGAACCACATGCAGCGCACCGGCACCGCGATGGACGAGCTGCAGCGGTTCATCGACCAAATTGCCTCGGGGGCCGAGCGGCAGGCCCAGCAAATGGAACGCACGTCGCGGCTGCTGGAGGAAATCGTTCAGGCCATCGAGCAGGTGGCGGATTCCGCCCGGCAGGTGGCCGAAGCCGCGGCCGAAGGCACCCGGCGGGCCGAGTCGGGCGGCCAGGCGGTGGAACACGTCGTCCAGGGCTTCGCCGAAGTGCACTCGGTGACCGGCCAGGTCGCGGAACGCATCAGCGAGCTGCGCAACTACTCGCTGCAGATCGGCCACATCGTGGACCTGATCAGCGAAATCGCCGAGCAGACCAACTTGCTGGCGCTGAACGCCGCCATCGAAGCCTCCCGGGCGGGCGAGCACGGGCGGGGCTTCGCCGTGGTGGCCGATGAGGTGCGGCAGCTGGCCGTGCGGGCGTCCGAATCCACCCGGGAAATCGGCCGCATCATCACCAACATCCAAGCAGCGGTGGACATGGCCGTGAAGGCCATCGAGGCCGGCGAAAAGCACGTGGAAACCAGCACCGAGCTGGCCGGCCACGCCCGGGACCAGCTCCACGGCATCATCGCCGCCATCAGCACGACGGATGATCTGGCCAGGACCATTTCCGCGGCCGCCCAGCAAATGGCCGCCGCCGGGCCGCAAATGCTGCAGGCCATGGCCGAGATGGCGCGCATCACCGAAGAGAATGCGGCCGCGACCCAGCGCATGACCGCGGCCAGCCAGAACGTCGTGCAGGCCATGGACGAAGTGGCGGCCATCTCCGAGGAGACGGCCGGCGGCGCCGAGCAGGTCAGCGCCTCCACCGAGGAGCTGAACGCGTCGGCGCAAACGATGCGCACGTCGGTGCAGCGCCTCACCGACATGGCCGGAGAGCTGGACCAGCTCGTCGGGCGTTTCAAGGTCTGACCCGGGCCCGGAACACAGCCCGGGCCTAGAACGCAGCCCGGGCCTAGAACGCAGCCCGGGCCTAGAACGCAGCCCGGGCCCGGAACACAGCCCGGGCCCGGGACACGTTGGTACGGAGTGAGCTGATGGCCGTTCAACGCACCGTGTCGATCCTGCTCCTGGCGGCGGGCGTCTTCCTCCTGCTCTTGGCAGATATGTTCTCCGCCTTGTCCGCCCTGTCGTCCAGCTTCGCGTCGCAGCGGGGAACGATGCTGGCCCTCGGCGTCGCCGCCGTGGCGCTCGGGCTGCTGCTGACGGCATCCACGCTGCGCCGGCGCCGGCACGCGGGGCGGTCCGGCGAAGCGGGCACCGCCCTCACGTTGGCCGCCGGCGCCGTGCTTGGATGGCTGGCTTTCGGTCTTCTCATCTACAACGTGCAGGATGCCCTCGTTTTCAGCCCCCGGCCGCTCAGCCCGTCGCGGCTGGAACGCATCGCCACGCTCTACCCTCAAGCTGAAGACATCGAAATAGCAGCCTCGGACGGGACCGTCCTCCGGGGATGGCTGCTGCCGCCGGCGGAGACGCCCGCGCCGCTGGTCATCGTCTTTTCAGGCAACGCCGGCGAGGCCTCCAGCTACTTCGAGCTGTCGCAATGGCTGCCCGAAATGGCGTGGGCCTTCGTCAACTACCGGGGCTACGGCGCCAGCGGCGGCACGCCGTCCGATGCGGCGCTGTTCAGCGACGCCACGGCCATCTTCGACTACCTCGCGTCCCGGCCCGACATCGACGGCGACAACGTATTCGCGCTGGGCGGCAGCCTGGGCACGGGCGTCGCCACCTACTTGGCCGCCCATCGGCCGCTGGCCGGCGTCGTGCTGTTCTCGCCCTACGACAGCATCGGCGCCGGCGTGGCGCAGGACCTGGTTCCGTGGCTGCCCACGGGGCTTTTCTTCCGCCACCGGTTTGATGCCGCCGCCCACGCGCCCAACGCCACCGCCCCGGTCCTGGCCGTCGTGGGCGAAGACGACCAGGTCATCCGCCCCGCCCGCTCCCTGGAACTGCTGCGGCATTGGGGCGGCCCCTACGAGCTCATCACTGTCCCGGGCGGCGACCATTACAGCATCTACGAAGACGATGAGATCTGGCTGGCGGTTCAGCGCTTCGTGCGGAACATAGCCGCCGAGCGATCCGGCCCGGCCGCGGAAGAGCCGGGCCCGGCGGCCGACTAACCTGGCACCATCCCCGGTGACCGGCCCGCTGACCGGCGCCCTGACCGGCCCGCTGACCGGCCCGGTGACCGGCCCCGTGACGGCCGGCGCTGCACCGGACAGGCAGCATCGAGAGCAGCCGGGTTGGCATGTTGTTTTTTGGCACGTAGATCATTTGGTCAAGTGGACCCATTTCCTCCGGGACCGCTTCTTGCACCATTGCCCGGGGAAATCGCCCCGCCTCGGGTCCCGATCCATGCTTTCGGTCCGCCGAAAACGCCGTTGACAAGCTTGTTTCGGCCGAGCGGTCGGGAATCTGACAGGCCGGGAAATGTTCTGGTCATGCGGACCCCACTTAAGTGGTCCGATTGACCATTTTCCATACGTCACGCTGCACAAGACCCCCAGCCTCTCGCTACGGGAAAACAGGATTTGGCAACGATCGCGTGAAGCATTTGAAGCGGACGCGGCTGACCGTCATCAAGGGGGCTCCGGCATGACACAAACGTACGATTTGGTTTGCATCCAATGCGGCACGCCGCTGGAGACGGGGCTGCGCACCTGCCAGGTGGCGGAGGCCGACGGCCGCCGGCTGACGCAGGCGCTGCTCCGGGGGTGTGCGGTCTGCGCTGAAAGCGGCATCAAGTCCAACTTCACGGTCAAACTCGATTTGTCGCCGCTGCGCGCCGACGCCCGGCGGGGCGTCGATGCCCTGGCGGACCGCTCGGCGCCGGGCGTGTGGCGGTGGCATCGCCTGCTTCCGGCGGCCCCCCGCTTTCGGGTGAGCCTGGGCGAAGGCAACACGCCGCTGGTCCCCCTCAAGCGTTTCGGGCGCCGCATGGGCGTGCCGAACCTTTACGTGAAGGACGAAAGCCGCAACCCCACATGGTCGTACAAGGACCGGCTGTGCGCGGTGGGCGTCAGCAACGCCCTCGAGTTCGGCGCGGCCGTCATTACGGTTTCCTCCACCGGCAACCACGGCGCGGCGGCGGCCGCCTACGCGGCCCGGGCCGGCTTGCCGTGCGTTGTTTTCACGCTGGATTCGACGCCCGACGTCATGAAAACGCTGATGCAAGCGTACGGCGCCTACGTCGTCGCGATGGAGCGTCCCCGGGACCGCTGGCGCCTCATGGGCGCCATGGCGGGAGAGCGCGGCTGGTACGCCATCTCCGGCTTCCAGATTCCGCCCATCGGCTCCAACCCGTTCGGCATCGAAGGCTACAAGACCATCGCCTTCGAAACGCTGGCCGACCTAGGCGCCGCGCCCGACTGGATGGTGGTGCCCACCGCCCACGGCGACGGGCTCACGGGCGTCTGGAAAGGCTGGCAGGAGCTGCACGAGCTCGGGTTGGCGCCGGCGCCGCCGAAGATGGCGGCCGCCGAGCTGAACCCGTCGCTGGAGCCGGCTCTACTGAACGGCGAGCCGGCGCCCCGGCCCGGACACGAGGGCCAGGGGCGCGCAGCCGGCGCTGCCGGCGCTGCCGGTGCTGCCGGTGCTGCCGGCGCCGCCGCCACCGCCGCCACCGCCGGTCAGCTGCAGGACGGCGGCTCCGCCCCGGCCAGCGACGCCGAACCGGCCGCACCGGACTCCCCGGCCTTCTCCATCGACGTAGCCATCGGCACCCAGCAGGCGCTGGCGGTCCTTCGCCGCTCGGGCGGGCGGGCCGTGCACGTACGGTCCGTGGACCTCATCGACTTGCAGCGACGCCTGGCCGAGGACGAGGGCATCTACGCCGAGGCGTCGTCGCTGGCGGGCCTGGCCGCGGTCCAGCGCCTGGCCGAGGAGGGCGCCCTCGGCGCTGACGACGTGGTCGTGGCCGTCCTTACGTCCACCGGCCTGAAGGACCCCGGGGCCACCGCCGCCCGCCTGCCGGCCGTGCCGCTGATCGAGCTCGACGCGGGTCAGCTCCTGGACACGCTGGCGTCGGTGTACGGCGCTCGGCTGGACACCTGACCCGGGCATCCGGCGGACCCGGGACGAAGCCCACGCCGGAGCCGGGGCGACGCATCCGCCCGAACCGGGACGCAGCAACCACCGGATCGAGGGCGAGCCACCCGCCGGACCCGCGGCGGCACCAGCGCGTGGCGTCCAGCGGCGCAGGGCAGGGAAATCGTCATTTCTCCCCGAATAGATGAACAATTGGCCACGAGGTGAACGGCATGAAGCAGCTGCCTACCCGCCGGGACGGGGTGGAGACCCGGGCGCGACTGTTGCGCATTGCGCGGGAGACCTTCGAGGAAAAGGGCTATCATCGCACGTCCATCGCCGAGATTTGCCGGCGGGCCTCGGTGGCCAACGGAACGTTTTACCGCTACTTCGACGGCAAGGACGAAGTGTTTCTCCACTTGGCCGAGCAGCTGGCCGAAGGGCTGGAGCTGGCCGTCTCCGAGGCGCTGCGCGGCGTCTCCGGCACGTACGACAGAATCCATCGCACATTGGCGGCATTTTACGACTATGTGGGGCGCCACCGGGCGTTGTATCAGATTTTCCGGGAAGCCGAGTTCGTGCGGCTGGAACTGCCGCTGCGGACGTACCACCGCGTCGCCCGGCGCTTGGAGGAGCACCTTTTCGGCGCCGGCGGAGGCAGCCACGGCGGCAGTCACCCCGTGGTCCCGGACATCGCCCGTTCGGCGGTGTCTTTCGCCCTCATCGGCTGCGCCTCGATGCTCGCGGCCAAGTACATCATTTGGGAAGAGCGGCCGGTGCCGGCCGAGGTCATCGACAGCGTGGCGGATTTTCTCGCGTACGGCCTGAGCGCCGAAACCCCGGCGCCGCCGCTGTCGCGGCAGGCCCTGGATTTCATCGGCGCCGCGGCCGGGCTCAACGGCGCGGCCGTAGTCGTGGACGACGGTTTCGACCTCCGCGCGGCCGGGCTCACCGAAGGGCAGCGCACCCGGCGCAAGCTGCTGCAAGCGGCGGAGGACTGCTTCGCCGAGATGGGCTTCTTCAAGGCGCAAATCGCCGACATTACGAGGCGGGCCGGCGTCGCTCAGGGCACGTTCTACGTCCACTTCCCCGGCAAAATTGACATTTTGCGGGAACTGGTCCAGGACATCAACCGCCGTCTGCGGTCGGCCATCCGCAGGGGTCTGGCCGAAGCGGGACTGGGCGCCGACGCCGACCGGCGGCACGTGGAGATCGTGGGCCTGGCGTCGTTCTTGCATTGGCTGCGCCGCCGGGAAGGTATTTATCGCATCGTACGGGAGGCCGAGTTCGTCGACGAAGAAGTGGCCCGCTGGTACTACGAGCGTTTGAGCGTGGGCTACACCGCATGGCTGCGCACGGCGATGATTGCGGGGCAAATCCGGCCGCTGCCCGAGCAGACGCTGGCGTACGCCCTGCTCGGCATCGGCCACATCAGCGGCGTGCGCTGGGTGCTGTGGCCCAGCGAAGAGGCGGCGCAGCGGCCGGCCGACCTGCCGCCAGCCAACCTGCCGCCGGCCGACCTGCGGCCGACGGTCGAGGCGCTGGCCGCCCTCATTTTGCACGGCGTGGAGGGGGTGCGCGCCGGGGCGTTCCGGCTGTTTGACGACGCCGCTTAGTGAGAGCTGAGTCGGACGTCATCGTCGGCGGCGAGCGGACGACTACAACCTTGCAAGGAGGCGAAACCGATGCCGACCATCGACGTGGACGGGGTGACGCTGTATTACGAAGAGCACGGCGAGGGCCCGCCCTTCGTGCTCATTCAGGGCCTGGGCATTCCCGGCGCCGCGTGGTACAACCAAGTGCCCGAATTTTCCGCCCGGTACCGGGTCATCCTGCCCGACAACCGCGGCAGCGGACGCTCGGACCAGACCAAAATCGAGTATTCCGTGCCGCGCATGGCCGACGACGTGATTGCGCTCCTGGACCACCTGGGCGTAGAGCGGGCCCACGTTCTGGGCTTGTCGTTGGGCGGCCTCATCGCCCAGCAGCTGGCCATCAGCTATCCGGAGCGGGTGTTCGGACTCATCCTCGTCTCGACGCACCCCGGCGGCCCGCCGTACCTGGAGGCCACCGGCGAAATGTGGAAAGAGCGCCTCAACGTCGTTGGCAAAACGATTGAGCAGATCTACCGGGAGGCGCTGGAGTGGGGCGCGGCGCCCGCCTTCATCCGGGAGCGGCCCGAAGAAGTGGAACGGTTCCTGAAGATGCGGCTGCAGTATCCGCAGTCGGGCACGGGATTCCAGGGGCAATTCACCGCCGGCGCAGCCTTCGACGCCCGGGAGGAGCTGTACCGGATCAAAGCGCCGACGCTGGTCATCCACGGGACGGAGGACCAGGTGGTGCCGCCCCGGTTCGGCTCGTTCATCGCCGAGCGCATCCCCGGCGCCCGCATCCACTGGCTTGAAGGCGTGGGCCACCTGGCCTTTGTGGAGGCGCCGTCGCAGTTCAATGCCGTCGTGCTGTCGTTCCTGGACGAGGTGGCGACGAAAGGGGGCGGCCAGGGATGACCCGGCCCAGCGGCGGCCCGTCCGCCGGCCGTCAGCCGCAGTTTCTGCACGGGAAAGTGGCCGTCGTTACCGGGAGCGCCCGGGGCATCGGCTGGGCCATCGCCCGCTCGCTGGCCGAGGCCGGCGCCAGCGTCGTCCTCAACGACGTCCGGGACGACATCAACGCCGACGGGCTCCTGGCGGAACTGGCGGCGCTCGGGGGTATGGGCGAAAACGACGCCGACGGTCCAGGCGGCAACGCTCCGAGCCGCGGTAGCGCACCGAGCGGCGGCGGGCCCGATGCGCCCCGTCACCGCTTCATCGCGGCCGACGTTTCCAAATTCGAAGATGTTGCCCGCCTGCGCGACGAAGTCATCGCCGAATACGGCGGCATCGACATCCTCGTCAACAACGCGGGCATCACCCGAGACGCCTTCTTCACCAAAATGACGCTGGAGCAATGGCACGCGGTCATCGACGTCAACTTGCACGGCGTCTTCTACACGACCAAGGCGTTCATCGACGACATGGTCCAGCGGGGCGACGGCCGCATCGTCAACATCTCCAGCATCGTAGGCCAGACCGGCAACCTCGGCCAGGCCAACTACGCCGCGGCAAAAGCGGCCGTCATCGGCTTCACCCAGACGCTGGCCCGGGAACTCATTCGCTACGGCATCACGGTGAACGCCGTGGCCCCCGGCTTCGTCGACACGCCGATGGTTGCGGCCATTCCAGACAAAGTCAAGGACAAGATTCTTGCCGGCATCCCCGCCGCCCGCCTGGCCCGGCCCGAGGAAATCGCCGCCGCCGTGCGCTACCTGGTCTCGCCCGACGCGGCCTACGTCACCGGCCAGGTGCTGGCCGTCAACGGCGGGGCGTACATGTAATCGCACAGCCCGGCCCGCCGTGTTTCGCCTCGTCTCGGTGGCCCGGAGCGGTCGCGCTCGCCCGACCGGCGACGCTCCGCCCGGGCGTGTTTCAACTGCTTCATATTCGGTTCCTTGTGAAGGCACCGGGGGACCCGCTCCTCTATCGCCCCCGGTGCACCGCGCAGCCCCGCGGAGCCCGCTGCGGTGTCATCTCGGATACGCTGCGAAGGTCCGAGGGCCCACTGACGGGCCGAACCCAACACGGAAGGGGCGGAAAGTGGGTCGAATCCCGGTCTTGTGACCCGCTGGCGGGCCGACGCGGCGACTGGCCAACCCCTGAGGAAATCCCCCGCCGTCCCGGTCCAACCCCTTGCCTGCACCGAATGTCAACCCCTTCGCAAAACCCCTTCGCAGGGCGGTTTCGGGGCACAAACCAGCGTGCTGCAACACACAGGCCCGCCTCCGAAGACAACAGCCCTGGTCGAAGAAGCAGCGCCGCTGGGGGTCCCGGGGCACGGACCCACCAGCGGGTCAAACTCGCCGGCCGTCGGTCGGAAAACGGGGCGAACGTCGAGTCTGTGACCCACTGGTGAGGCGAGGACATGGTCGGACGCCCCCGACTCGAACTCGCCGACGGTCGAAGGCACACCCTTGCCAGCCGCGAAAAACCGCCCCTGCGCAAAGCCCCGTGGCAAGCTGGTTTTGCGGACCAACCCACGACAGCCCATCGCCGGGCTCCACCGTCGAAGACAACGCCCCCGCTCGGAAGAGGGCCGCACCCTTCAGCCCCGGCCGACCGACCTGCCAGTGGGTCAAACTCTCCGGAAATCGGTCGGAATATGGGGCGAGAATCAATTCTTCGACCCACTGGCGGGTCGACGTGGCGGCGGACAACCCTCGACGGCGCTTCGCGACCGCACGAGAAGGACACCGTGCTCCGGCCGAAAACCCGGTCCCGCCAAAAGCCCGATGGCAAGGCCGTCTTCCTGGTTAAGCCCGAGTGAACAACAGTACGAGTCGCCCGGCCGCCGAACAGCGCGGAACGTCCGGCACGAGCAGGCAGGACCGAGGCGTCGACGACCCACTAATGGGGCGAGCTTCGCAGTCACGGGGTGGAATATGGGACAAACTTCGGTTCTCCGACCCGGAGGTGGGCCGCAGACTCGTCTGCCCACCGCCGGCTACCAGGCGGCGTCACCGTGACCGGAACCCTTGCGGAACCTGAAAACGAGGGTTCTCCAAGAGCCCGATGGGATGGCGGTTTTCGAAATCGGGGCCGAGCACGCGACGCGACCGTCTGAGCCGCCCGGGCCACCGGCAGCCGAGCAGACCGTCGTGACCGGGCTCCATGTCCGCGGCGCCCTACTGGCGGGGCATTATCCATGGAATGAGGGTGAAATTTGAGTCGAGGGCGGGATCTTCGACTCGTTGGCGGGCCGTCGGCCCGAAGTCCTCCGCCGGGTCACCGCACAGTAGGCCCCACGATGGCCGCGCAGCAGGCCCCTGTCGGGGCCGCCGCGTTGCCGGCCCCGCCGAGGCCTCACATCGCCGGCGCCGCCGGGCCATCGCCTCGCATCCCGCCCGGGCCGGCCGGCCTCCAGCCGCGGCGCGACGGAGCCCCC
>QGSR01000299.1 GCA_003387805.1 Bacillota bacterium
CCCCCCCCGAAGGCCGCTCACCGAGCTGCGGCCGGGGGCCGCGCCCAGCCGCCAGCTTGGCCGCGTCGGCGTGAAGATCGGCCGCAGGGTGCTGGCGTGCCACCGGCCCCTCTTCCGCCTGGGGCCCCTCCACGTCTACCGCACCGCTTCGGGCCGCATCGCCGTCCGCTGGCGGAAAAAGTAAACCCGGCCCGGGCCGGTCCCCGGCCGTCAGCCCCGCTGGGCCATGGCCGCCTTGGCCTGCTCCCAGTCGGCCAGGAACCGCTCGATGCCGATGTCGGTCAGCGGGTGCTTCAGCATCTGCTGGAACACCTTGTACGGGATGGTGGCGATGTGGGCGCCGGCGGCCGCGGCCTCCACCACGTGCATGGGGTGGCGGATGCTGGCCGCGATGATCTCCGTTTCGATGTCATGGGTCAGGAAAATGTCCACGATGTCGCTGACGACCTGCATGCCGTCGTAGCTGATGTCATCCAGCCGGCCCACGAAGGGGCTCACGTACGTGGCGCCGGCCCGGGCCGCCAGCAGCGCCTGGTTCGGCGTGAACACCAGCGTCACGTTGGTCTTGATGCCCTTGTCGGACAGGGCCCGGGTGGCCTTCAAGCCTTCGGCCGTCATCGGCACCTTGATGACCACGTTTTCCGCCCAGCCGGCGTACTCCTGGCCTTCCCGGATCATGCCCTCGGCGTCCGTCGACACCACTTCAGCGCTGACCGGGCCCGGCACGATGGACGTAATCTCCGCGATGACCTGCTTGAAGTCGCGCCCTTCCTTGGCCACCAGCGACGGATTGGTCGTCACGCCGGCCAACACGCCCCACGAGTGCACTTCCCGGATTTCATCGATATTGGCGGTATCAATAAACAACTTCATCGTTCAAACCTCCTCGTCGGCCCACCGGCCGTTTTCCACTCGTTCTAACATATCACATCAGCGCCCGAATAGGGGGCCTTCGCCGGCGGCGGCCCGGCCGGGGCCGCGAAACACCTGCTCCGACAGGGCCGTGACCCGGCCTGGGTCCACCCGCCAGCCGTCGTCCCCGGCCGCGCCCGGCAGCACGTGCACGGCGTAGGCGTCGTCGCCGGCCTCCATGGCCAGCCGGGCCAAGCGGGTCAGCGTCACCAGGTCCAAGTCGGTCTCCACGCTGCCCAAAACGATGCGGAGCATATCCTGCACCGTGCCCCACTCAAACCGGGCCCGCACCTCCCGGGCCACGGCCTCGACAAACCGCAGCTGGCGCTCCACCCGCCGCGTCTCGCCGTCCAGATGGTCGCCCTTGTAGCGCACGAACAGCAGCGCTTCCTCGCCCGACAGCCGGTGCAGGCCCGGCGTCAGCTCGAAGACCACCCGGCCGTCCGCGTCCCGGTAGACGATGTCCGTGTCCACCAACACGGGCACGCCTTGCAAAAGGTCCACCAGCTCGACGAATCCAGAAAATTCTACACGAACGATGTGGTGGACGGGGGCGCCTATCAGCCGCTCAACGGCCATGCGCAGAGACTCGGCGCCGCCCGGGCCGCCGTTCAGGTAGGCGTCCCGCAGGCGGGCGCCTTCGTCCCAGGGAAGGACCGTGTCCACGGGCAGCGCCACCGCCGCGATGGTGCCGGCATCGGGGTGAAAGGCAGCCACGAAGGCCGCGGCCACAGCCTCCTCGTCCTCGCCCAGGAGCAGCACGTTGACGCTGCCGCCGGCGGAAACAGCGTCCGGCCCGGAGCCGGGCGCGCCGTCGCCGGACGCATCAGAGCCGGACGGACTCAAACCAAACAAGGAGAAACTCGGCCGGTCGGCGCCGAGCTGCTGGGCGCGCCAGTTCCACAGGTACCAGAAGGCCGCGGCGGCGATGACGAAAACGAGAAGCAGCAGGAAGAAGGACGTTCGCACGGCGGCCTTGCGCTGCCGGGCCTCGACTTCCGGGTCCACCTCGAAACGCTGCCGTCCGTCGGACACAAGAGCTCGCCCCCCGTTCTCGCGGAAATGTGTGCGAAACATGAGTTCCCGTCGCCGGGAGCGCTCTCCTGCACCAAAAACGCGCCGGCGTCACCTTAGCTTCAAAGCCGGTTCGGCGTTGAGGGAAAGGGGCGCCCGCTCGCCGGCCCGCAGGCGGTAGTAGCCGGCGGCGGCGATCATGGCCGCGTTGTCGGTGGACAGCCCCGGCCCGGGCCAGTACACGCGCATCCCGTCGCCGGCCGCCCGGGCCGCCTCGGACATGCGTTCCCGCAGACGGCTGTTGGACGCGACGCCGCCGGCCATGATGACGTTCCTGACGCCCTTTTCCTCCGCGGCCCGCATCGTCTTGGCCACCAGCACGTCCACCACGGCCTCCTGAAACGCGGCCGCGAAGGCGGGAACGTCGATCTCTTCGCCCCGCTGCCGGGCCCGGTTGATGAGGTTCAGCGCGGCCGTCTTCAGCCCGCTGAAGCTGAAGTCGTAGCTTTCGTCCAGCATGGCCCGCGGCAAATCGTAGCGGTGCGGATCCTGACCCTTGGCCAGCCGGTCGATTTCCGGCCCGCCGGGGTAGCCCAGTCCCAGGACCCGCGCGATTTTGTCCAGCGCCTCGCCGGCGGCGTCGTCCCGGGTGGAGCCCAGCACCTCGTACCGCCCGTACTCGGGCACGTAAAACAGCGCCGTGTGGCCGCCGGCCACGGTCAGGCACACCAGCGGCGGCTCCAGCTCCGGATGGGACAAAAAGTTGGCGTAAATGTGGCCTTCGATGTGGTTGACGCCCGCCAGCGGCAGCCGCCGGGCGAACGCCAGCGCCTTGGCCGCGGCGATGCCCACCAGGAGCGACCCGACCAGCCCCGGCCCCCGGGTCACGGCGATGCCGTCCACGTCGTCCAGCGTGACGCCCGCCTGCCGCAGGGCCTCGTCGATGACGGGGATGATGAGCTCCACGTGGCGCCGCGACGCCACTTCG
>QGSR01000040.1 GCA_003387805.1 Bacillota bacterium
GGCAGCACCCCACCCCGCCTTTGCGGCGTGGGCTGCTCGGAATCCGGCCGGGGCCGCCGGCCGGGGGGCGTCGGCGGTGGCGGAGACCGGGACGGGGGGGGGGGGTCAGGCCGCCGCTGACGCCGCCGCTGACGCCGCCGCTGCGCTGTCCGGCGTCGGTGTCGACGCTTCAGGTCTGGCGGTGAACGCGCTGCGTGCCCTCGGACCCGGCGTGCGCTTCGCCGCCACGGCCGGCCACAACCCGACGTGGTGGGACGACGCCACCAGCGCCGTGCTGTACAATTTCAACGTCGTTCACCTGGACCCGGCGGAGCTGCGCGCCGGCGACCTCGTCTTCTTCGGTGGCACCGTGGACGGAGAGGTGTTCGTCCAAGGGGTCGGCGTCGTCACGGGCCGCTCCGGGACTCGGGTCGATTTCGTCGTGGCGTCCGCCAGGGAGGGCCGCGTCATCCACACCTTCGCCCGCACGGACGGCGATTACTGGCGGAGCAATATCATCGGCGTCGGGCGGTTCCTGGTCCGGGAGTAGCTCCGGTTGCAGCTGCGGGTACGGTTGGATGGACCTGGAGCGCCGGACGGGATTCGCGGCTCCGGGGAGCGCCAGGGCCGCAGAGCGGGGCCGATTCGCCGCGGCGGACCGGGCCCTCGGTGCCGCGTGCGGACGGGACCGCCGGACAGGACCGAGTTTGCCCGTCGAGACCGAGTCCACGTTGCCGCACGATTGCACACCCGCATGATTGCATGATCACACGCAGTCTGGAAACGCGTTGGGCGGCCGACCCCAGCCACGGCTGGGGTCGGCTTTTTTGTCGGTTCATCCGCCCACGTGCGGGGCTCGATTGTATGGATGGATCTGGGCCGACGCCCCACCAGCGGGCCTCGTTTTGCCACCACCGGTCGAAAAATGGGTCGAACTCTGATTTTGTGCCCCGCTAGCGGGTTGTTCACGGGGTGACCGGCCGCGAGACCGTTGCCGACGGCCGCATCGGCTCGGGCGGGCTCTTACAGCTGCCCGTGATGAAGGCGAAACCATCGATACAGAGCGGGTTTTTGCCCCTGGCCGGGTTGGCGTTGAGTGACGTCGAACCCCCCCGGTGCCGGCCCGCATCGGACGGCGGGACAGAGGGGCGAGGCCGAACGGTGAATGCCCCGCCAGTGGGTCATACTTCGAGCCACGCAGTCGGACAATGGGTCGACGCTTGCCTTTTCGCCCCACAATTGGGTTGTTCGCCGAGTGGCGGGGGTCGAGGTCAGCCCCGGGAGGACGCGACCACTGCCGGACACCGCCGTGGTGCGGCGGGCTGCACTATCTCTCCACGCGATGACGCCCAATCCTCGGACGCAGAGCGGGTTTTCACGGGCGGGTCGGGTGCCGTTGAATACATCCGAACTCTCAGGCATCGGTCTGCAAGGAGGCGCGCGCCGAACGAGGTCTGGACGCGGAGAATGCCCCGCCAGTGGGTCGCACTTCGGCCCTAGTCATCGAAAAATGGGTCGAACTTCGATTTTTCGCCCCGCCAGTGGGGCGTTCCCCGTGGGCCGGACCTCGTGCGCCACGCCTGCTTTCGCTGGGGTTAGGGTCCGCGGGCACAGCTGCCAGTGATGGCCACGACACCATCGACGCAGAAGGGGTCTTCGGCCTCGACCTAGTGACCTTGGATTGGCAGCGAGTCCAGAGGAGCAGGCGCGCCAGCCGACAAGGGCGCCGGGCGCGGGGTCGAAACGGAGAATGCCCCCGCTAGTGGGTCGCACTTCGGCCCTGGTCATCGAAAAATGGGTCGAACTTCGATTTTGCGTCCCACCAGTGGTGCGTTCACGCTACGACTGATCCCGTGTGCCGCGCTGTCGCCGCGGAGGTTCGAGCCTGTTGTCAAAGCTCCTAGCGATGACCACGAATCCCTCGACGGAGAAGGGGTTTTCGGCACTGACTTCGTGACGGTGGAGAGAGTGTGAGTCCGCAGGAGCAGGCGCGCAAGCCGACGCGGGCGCCAGGCGCGGGGCCGAAACGGAAAATGCCCCGCCAGTGGGTCGTATTTGGGCCCGGACCATTGAAAAATGGGCCGACCTTCGGCCTCGACCGCCCGAGGATGGGACGAGCTTCGCTTTTAGCTGCCACAGGCCCGGAATTCGCCGGGCAACCAGGCTTCAGGCCCCGACACCGCCGCCGGGGCCGCCACCAATGCTGATGCCGGCGCGAACGCCACTGCTTTGGCCGCCATCGCTGCGGCCAACACCTCTGCCAACACCGCGGCCAACGCCACTGCTTTGGCCGCCGGCGCCGCTTCCGACACCGCCGCCAACGCCACTGCTTTGGCCGCCATCGCTGCGGCCAACACCTCTGCCGGCACCGACGCCGACGCCACTGCTTCGGCCGCCAGCGCCGTCGCCAACGTCGCCGCCAAGACCGCTGCCGACACCGCCGCCGACACCGCCGTCGACGCCACTGCGTCTCACGCCGGCACCAACGCCAACGCTACAAAATCCCTTCCTTGGCCAAGTGCCGGTGCAGCGCCGGCAAATCGGGCCAGCGGGGTACGTCGGGCGCTTCGGCCTTCTCCAGCGGCGTGCCTTTCAGCCACGGACCGGTGAACGACGGTTTCTCGGGCCCGACCAACGCCGCCTGCATGCCGGCCTTGACGGCGGCGCCGTCCATCAGCGCCTCGTCGCCTACCATGAGGCATTGTTCCGGCGGCACGCCGATGCGCTCGGAAATTTCCAGGAAGTACTCGGGAAAAGGCTTGGAGCGGGTCATCTTGTCCGAAGAACTGACGAACGCAAAGGGCAGGTCAGCGACGCCGGCCCAGCGCAGCCGCTCCCGGATGGCCGGCTCGGGGAAAAACGGGGCGGTGGCCACGACCACGGCCAGACCCCGCTCCAGGGCGGCCTCGATCAGCTCGCGCCCGCCGGGCGACGGCCGCCCCCAATGCCCCAGGCGCGGGAAGACGCGGGCGTAAAAGTCTTCAAAGCGCTCCATCGCGTCGTCCGGCAACGGCACGGCCTCCGAAAAGTCGTCCAGAAACGCCTGCAGCGTCGTACGTCCCGGCACGGAGTTGAAAATCATGGCGCTGGTCGACTGAAACAGCCGCCCCTTGAACACTTCCGGGTCGATGGTGTCGGCGAAGTGTTCGGCCAGCCGCGTTACGTAGTCGCTCATGAAGCTGCGAAAGTCGATGTCCAAAAGGGTGCCGTCGAGATCCAGCAAAATGGCCCTGACGGGCTGGGAAAGAGTCATGCCGCGCTTCCTCCTTGCCGGTGGTGTCATCGTGTTCGGCGCCCGCAGCCGGGAAACCTTTGGCCGGCCGCGCCCTACCAGCCCCGCTGCATCGGATCCAGGCGGTCGCGCAGCCACTCGCCGATCATGTTGATGGCCAAAACCGTCACCATCAAGACGACGCCCGGCAGCACGCTGATCCACCAGGCCGTGTCGATGTAGCGGCGCCCTTCGGCGATCATGCCGCCCCACGTAGGCGCCGGCGGCGGCACGCCCAGCCCCAGGAAGTTGAGGGAGGCCTCGAACAAGATGATCTGCGGCACGAACAGCGTTACCGCGATGACAATCGACGGCGCCACGTTGGGCAGGATGTAGCGCAGCAAAATGCGCGTCCAGGAGCAGCCCACGGCCCGGGCCGCCTCGATGTAGGTCTGTTCCCGGATGGCCATGACCTCGCCCCGCACGATGCGGAAATAGTTCACCCACGACCCGAGGCCCAGCACGAGCACGAGGTTGGTCCGCGACGGCCCCAGCGCGGCCACGAACGCCAAAATCAGCACGATGAACGGCAGCGTCTGCTGGATGTCCGCCAGCCGCCCCAGCACCGTGTCAACGGCGCCGCGGAAAAAGCCCGCCAAAAGGCCCAGCGTCACGCCCACCGCACCGCCCAGCAGCACCGCCAGGCCGCCGATTTGCAACGACACGCGGGCGCCGTGCACGATGCGGCTCCAAATATCCCGGCCCAAATGATCGGTGCCCAGCGGATACTGGGGCAGGCCGCCCTCCATCCACGCCGGCGGCCGCAGCCGGTGGACGAGGTTTTGGCGCGCCGGGTCATGGGGGCTCAGACCGGGCGCAAATACGGCCATCAGCACCACGGCCAGCAGCAGGACGACGCCCGCCAGCAGCGGCAGCCGCCGGATGAACCTGCGCTTGTTCACTTCGTGCTGCAGCGTGCGGGCATCCGCGCCGTCACGGACTTCGGTCAACATGGCGAGGCCTCATTCGTAGCGAATTCTCGGGTCAATCATCGTGTACACGATGTCCAGCAGCAGGTTCACGGTGACGATGAGCACCGCGGTCACCATGACGAACGCCTGGATGACCGGCAGGTCCCGGTTGGTGATGGCCTGCACCGCCAGGCGCCCCATGCCCGGATAGGCGAAGACGACCTCCGCCACCACCGCGCCGCCCAAGAGGTAGCCGACCTGCAGCGCCATCATGGTGATGAAGGGGATCAGCGCGTTGCGCAGCGCGTGGCGGGCCACCACCACCGGCTTTGCCAGCCCTTTGGCGTACGCCGTGCGCACGTAGTCGCGCGACATCACTTCCACCAGGCCGGCCCGGAGCAGCCGGGTCATGCCCGCCGCGGGCGTGGAGGCGATGACGACCGCAGGCAGCACCAGGTGCCGCCACCCGTCCGAGCCCGAGATGGGGAACCACTGCAGCCGCACGCTGAAGATGTAGATGAGCACGATGGCCAGCCAAAAGCCGGGAATGGTCTGCCCCAGCAGCGCGACAAGCCGCGCCAGATGATCGATCCAGCTGCCGCGCCGCGCCGCGGCCAAAATCCCCAGCGGCATCGACACGAGCACGGCCGCCAGCATGCCCGCGCCCGCGAGCTTCAGCGTGGCGGGCACCCGCTCCAGCACCATCGTCAGTGCGTTGTCCCGGGAGCGCAGGGAAACGCCGAAGTCGCCCTGCACGGCCTTCCACAAAAACTCGGCGTACTGGACCAAGAGCGGCCGGTCGAAGCCCATCTGCCGCCGGAACGAGTCGATCTGCTCCGGAGGGGTGCCCAGCGGAAGCAGGGCCGCGGCGGGATCGCCCGTCAGGAACACCAGCGCGAAGGTCAAAAAGGACACGCCGAGCAAGACGAACACGTTGTACAGTCCTCGACGGACGAGAAATCCCCACACGTCAGCCCGCTCCCTTGTCCGCTGCGCCCTTGCGCTTCGCGCCCCAGCCTCCGGCTTCGGCGCCGGCTTCGGCACCGGTTTTGCCGGCTGCTGTGGCGCAGGCTGCGGCGTTGGCTGCAGCGCCGTCCCGGACAGCGGCCCGGGGCCGGCCGGGGCCCCCCGGGCCGCCGCCCGCCGCGGCATCGGGCGCTGCGTCGGCCGTGACACCGGCCGCGAGCGCAGCGGTACCGGCTCTGGATGATTCTCCGCGGGTGCGGAGGAATCATTCCACGAACACGCCGGCGACGATGAGCCGCTCGGTCGGGTGGGGCCGCCAGTTGTTCACCCGCGGGCCGACGCCGTACAGGTCCGCGGCGCTCCACAAGTACAGCCCGGCCGGGTCGTCGCGCAGCACCTGCTGCAGCTCCTGCAAAACGGCCGCCCGGTCATCGGGGTCCAGCGTCACCGCGCTCCGCGCGATGAGCTCGTCGGCCCGGGCGTTGGCGTAGCGGCTCAGGAAGCCGTCGCTGCGCACCAGCATGTCGAGGTACGCCTGCGGATCGCCCGCCGCCCCCCAGCTGGCGGCGATGATGTCGCCGGTGTCGCCCGTGGTCCAGTTGGTGTTGAACAGCGACGATTCCAGCGCGCGAATGCGGACCCGGACGCCGATGTCAGCCAAATACCCGGCGATGACCTGGGCCTCGGTGGCCCGGTTGGCCGTGGTGTCCAGCACCAGCTCGAAGCCCTCGGGGTAGCCCGCCTCCGCCAGCAGCGCCCGGGCCCGGGCCGGATCATAGGGGTACGGCGCGACGCCCGGGTCATAGCCCAGCGTCCGGGCCGTGAACGGGCCGGCGATGGGCAGCGCGTAGCCCCGGAACAAGAACTCGGTGATGGTGCCCACGTCCATCGCGTAGTTCAAAGCCTGCCGCACCCGCACGTCGGCCAGCGGGCCGCCCCGGTCCGTCACGAACCAGCCGATGAAAAACCGCCCCGAGTCCGCCGGGACGACGCGGACGCCGCTGCCTTCCAAAGCCGGCGCCGCGTCCACGGGCACCCGCTCGATGAGGTCCACGCCGCCGGCCCGCAGCTCCGCCACCCGGGTGGAGTCTTCCGGCAGCGTGCGGAAGACGACCCGCTCCACGCCCGGCCCGCCTTTCACGCCGGCGGCGAAGTAGTCCGGATTGGCCTCCAGCAGAACGTAATCGTCCCGTACCCACTCAACAAACCGGAAGGGCCCCGTGCCCACCGGCCTGCGGGCGAACCCCGCGTCGCCCGCCTGGCGGATATAGTTCGGCGGCACCATGGCCAATTCCGTCAGCCGCCAGATGATGGAGGCGTCGACTCTGGACAAATGAATGCGCACCCGCAGAGGGTCCACGATTTCCACCGCGGCGATGCTCTCAAAGCGGGCCTTCAGCCCGGACTGCAGCCTTTCGTCCAGCACCCGCTCGATGGAAAACTGGACGGCGGCCGCGTCAAAGGGCTCGCCGTTGTGGAACGTGACGCCTTCCCGAAGCTTGAATTCGATGGTCGTGGCGTCCAGCACCGCCCAGGACTCGGCCAGGTGGGGGACCAGCGTGCCGTCCCAGCCCGCCATGACGAGGCTGTCGAACAGCGCCTCCATGACGGCGAAACCCGACGGGTGGTAGACGAAATACGGGTCCATGGACTCCGGGTCCGCCGCCAGCCCCACCATCAGCGTGCCGCTCGGAGCCCCCCCGCCGGCCGCGCCCGGCGCCGCTCCCGTCCACGGCGCGAAAAGCAGCGCGGCCGCGACCAGAAATGCGGTTGTTATCGCAAAGAGCCGCATCACGTTGCGGGTCATGTGGAGTTCACTCCTTTGGTGCCTTGCCGCCCGGCGGCCGCCGGGCGCGGACGCAGCGCCGACGCCCTTCACGCGTCGGCCGCCGGCTCAAACACGACGCCGCGCCGGGCCAGCTCGGACACGTACGCGTCGTAGCTGCGCCGCATTTCCGCCAGCGAGTCGCCGCCGAATTTTTCTATCATGGCCCGGGCCAGCTCGAAGGCCACTGCCGCTTCGGCCACCACCGCCGCCGCGGGCACCGCCGTCACGTCCGAGCGCTCGATGGCGCCTTCGGCCGGCTCCAGCGTCTCCATGTCGATGGAAGGCAGGGGGTCGTACAGCGTGGCCAGCGGCTTCATAGCCGCTCGCAGGACGATGGGCTGGCCGTTGGACATGCCCCCTTCGATGCCGCCGGCCCGGTTGGTGGGCCGGTACACCCGCCGGCGGGCCGCCTCGCCGTCCACCAGAATCGGGTCGTGGGCCTGCGAGCCGAAGCGGGCGCCGGCCTCAAACCCGATGCCGAATTCGACGGCCTTGACGGCCTGGATGCTCATGACGGCCGCGGCCAGCCGGGCGTCCAGCTTGCGGTCCCACTGCACGTGGCTGCCCAGGCCCGGCGGCACGCCCCAGGCCACCACTTCGAACACGCCGCCCAGCGTCTCGCCTTTCGCCTTGGCCTCGTCCACCGCCGCCACCATGGCCGCCGAGGCTTCGGGGTCCAGACACCGCACCGGCGACTGGTCGGCCCGGTCCAGCGTTTCGGGCGCCGGCGGGGGCGCGTCCTTGTCCGAAGGAGCGGCCACCGGTCCCAGCCGCACCACGTGGGAGCCGATGCGGATGCCGAACTCCCCGAGCAGCGCCGCGGCCGCCGCGCCCACCGCCACCCGCATGGCCGTCTCCCGGGCGCTGGCCCGTTCCAGTACGTTGCGCGCGTCGGTAAAGTTGTACTTTAACGCACCGGGCCAGTCCGCGTGACCCGGGCGGGGCCGGGTCACCGGCCGCAGCCGCCAGTCCTTTTCGGCCGCGGCTTGAATTTCCTCGGGATCTTCAGGCGCTTCCACGGCCATGGCCCGCTGCCAGCGGGGCCAGTCGTTGTTGCGGATCATCAGCGCCACCGGCCCGCCCAACGTCCGGCCGTGCCGTACGCCCGACAAAATTTCCACTTCGTCGGATTCAATCTGCATGCGCCGGCCGCGCCCGTAGCCCAGCTGCCGCCGCCTGAGGTGCTGGTTGAGGTGGGCCGCGGACAGCTTCACGCCCGCGGGCATGCCCTCCAAAATGGCCGTCAAGGCCGGACCGTGGGACTCGCCCGCCGTCAAAAATCTCAGCGGCACACTGGATTCCCCCTTTTTGTCGGAAATGACTTGACCCCGTGCGTCAGGAATGAGAGGATTTTAGTTGAAAAAGTTATTGTTTCATTCAACTCGCGAGTGAGGTGCACGAGTACGCCATGGGGCAACCGCTGGAGGAGTCTGATCACATCAGCCAGATGGTGCGCGCGGCCGAGCTGTACTACGAACTGGGTCTGACGCAGGAGGAAGTGGCTGCTCACATGGCGGTCTCGAGACCCACCGTGTCCCGCTTGCTGCGCCAAGCTCGCGAGCAGGACATCGTTCGCATTACGGTCGTGAATCCTCGTTCCCGGGCCAAGGCGCTGGAGAAAGCCCTCGTCGAGCGATGGGGCCTCCATGACGCCGTGGTGGTGCCCACGACGGTGCGGCGGGGGGAACTGCTGCTGCAGCGCCTGGGCGAAGCCGGCGCCCGGTACCTGGAGCGCAGCCTGCCGCCGGGCGTGCACCTGGGCATCGGCCTGGGCCGGACGGTGTACCAGCTGGTCCACTCGCTGGACCGCATCAGTCCCGCGCCGAAGGTGGTCCCTTTGTGCGGCGGCACCATGTTCGCCGAGTCCGCCTACCATGTCAATGAAATTGCCCGCATCGCGGCGCAGCGCCTCAACGGCTATTGCTACTATCTCCATGCGCCCGCGGAGGTGTCCAGCCGTCAAGTGTACGAGGCCCTGGTGGCCGACAGCGCCGTGGCGGAAGTCATCTCCTTGTGGGATCGGCTGGACTGGGCCCTGATCGGCATCGGCTCCGCGCAGCACGTGGAGTCGCCCGAGTGGCAGGCGTACTTGCAGCGGACGGCTCAAACGGGGGCGCAGCCCGTGGCCGACCTTTGCTACAACCTGGTGGACGCCGAAGGCGGCTCGGTGCCGCCGCCGCCCGACGTGCATCTGCTGGCCGCGGACATCGAACAGCTGCGCCGGGCCAAGTGCGTCGTGGCCGTGGCCGGCGGGCAGCACAAAATCGACGCGATCCACGCCGCCCTGCGGACGGGCGTCATCGACGTGCTGCTCACCGACGAACCGACGGCGGTGCATTTGATTCAGTCGGAGGAAACCTAGTCCTCGCCGGCGCATTTATTAGGATACCTCACTAAGGCGGCCGTCCGGTACGGAGGCTTGCGGAGCAGGCCGTCAGCGGCCGGCCCGGGGCGCCTGCGGCACGCACCGGACCCATGCGCCGAGGGCTTGGCGGGCCGCCGGCTCGGCAAGCCGTGCTCGCGCCTTCGCTTTCCAGAAAACCAAAGGTGCAGTGGTTGCACGTTTCTCCCCGTTCTTTGCAAATTCCTGCCCCTCTGAACAAAATGCGTGAACAAATGTGCATAACGTTGTGACAAAGTCTGATGAACGTTCCCGTGAAGCGGGCGCGGCGCCGTTGGGCGCTGAAAATACGCTGTTCCGGAAGGAATCGGGGCCGTCGGTGGCCAATTGAGCGATTAAGCTGAACCATATTCGTGAACAAATGTTCACAGAGCGGGGCGGACGGGCCGGATTCGTGAACAAATGTTCACAGGGCGAAGCGGACAGGCCGGGGGCGGGGCGGACGGCCGGGCCCGCAGCGGAGGGGTGGCACCGATGTCGCAAGCGGGAGTGATTCGGCGCATGCGGCGCATTTTCAAAGAGGACGGGCGGGCGGTCATCGTCGCCATGGACCACGGCTCCTTCATGGACAAGCCGCTGCCGGGACTGGACGATGCGGCCGCCACCATCCGGAAGGCGGCGGCGGGCGGCGCGGATGCGTTCTTGGTGCCCGTCGGCACGGCGGTGGCGGCCATTGAGGCTTTCGGCGACGCCGGCGTCATTTTGTCGGTCAACAGCGCGTCCCCCGCCCTGGAAAAGCAGGTGGAGACCGCGCTGGCCATCGGTGCCGACGGCATCAAGTGCATGCTGTACCCGTTCGCGGCCAGGCCCGGGGAAGACTTGGCGGGCGCCGTGGGATTTCTGGCGGCGGAAGCCCGCCGGGCCGGCCTGCCTTTCATGGTGGAGCCCATCCCGGGCGGGTGGGCGGCCGGGCCGGATATGCGCACCGCCGAGGCTGTGGCCGCCGGCGCCCGCGTGGCGGCGGAACTGGGCGCGACGATGGTCAAGACGTTTTATCCGGGCACGCCCGCGGGCATGCGCACGGTGGCCGGCAACACCCCCGTCCCCGTCCTCGTCTTGGGCGGCGAGAAAGCCGGCGACGAGCGGGCGCTTTTGACGGCGGTCAAGGAGGCGCTGGACGGCGGCGCCCGGGGCGTGGCTATGGGCCGCAACATTTGGCAGCACGAAGATCCCCGGCGCATGGTGGCGGCCGTCGCGGCCGGGGGGCACGGCGGCGCGACGGGGGGGCAGGCGCTGAACGAACTGCGGTAGCCGC
>QGSR01000300.1 GCA_003387805.1 Bacillota bacterium
CGGGCATGACGCCGGACATGATGCCGGACGTCACGCTGGACGTGCTGCCGCACCGGGCACCGTAGGTGGCGCCGTCGGCGTTGCCGGGCCCCGGGCCGTGCCGCCGCGGACGGGCTTCCGGCCGGGCGCCGTGCCCTGCGCCGTGACGGTCACCGGCGGTGCTGCCGAACCACCGGCCGGGCGCCGCCGGCCGGGCCACGCCGGCAAGCCGTTCCCGCACCGGGAAATCCCTGTCCCGGTGCGGGTTTTTCCACTTATTCCTCTCCCGCCTCGCCTGGAGAAAGACCGCAGGATTTGGTAAATTATAAATGTAGGAAAGTAGCAACAGTTTGATCCAGGTTGGGCGGGGAGCGATATGAAACTAGCGGTTGCAAAAGAGATTGTGCCGGGCGAGCGGCGCGTCGCGCTGGTGCCTGAAAGCGTGAAAAAACTTGCAGACGCGGGCTTTTCCGTGGCCGTGCAAAAAGGCGCGGGCGAGGCCGCATTCTTCTCCGACGCGGACTACGAGCGGGCCGGTGCGCAAATCGTGGACGACAAGCGGGCGCTGTGGGGTGAGGCGGACATCGTCCTCAAAGTACAGCGCCCGATTTTTGATCAAGAGCTGGGCGTCCACGAACTGGAGCTGCCGAAAGAAGGCGGCGTGCTGGTGGGCCTGCTGAACACGCTGCATGAGCCCGAGATCGCCCGGCGCCTGGCGGAGCGCAACGTGACGGGCATCGGCCTGGAGGCCATTCCCCGCATCGCCCGCGCGCAGAGCATGGACGTGTTGTCGTCCATGGCGTCCATCGCCGGGTACCGGGCGGCCATCATCGCGGCGCACAGCTTGTCCAAGTACATGCCGCTGCTCATCACCGCGGCGGGCACGGTGCCGCCGGCCAAGGGGCTCATTCTCGGCGCGGGCGTGGCGGGCCTGCAGGCCATCGCCACGGCCCGGCGGCTGGGCGCGGTCATGGAGGCCTTCGACGTGCGGCCGGCAGTGAAGGAAGAAGTGGAGAGCCTGGGCGCCAAGTTCATCGAGGTGGACTACGGCGTCGACACTGAGGCGGAGGGCGGCTACGCCAAGGAGCTGCCGCCCGACGCGCAGGAGCGCCAGCGCCGGGCCATCCACGAGCACATCAAAGGCGCTGATTTCGTCATTTCCACCGCGGCCATCCCGGGCAAGCGGGCGCCGCTGCTCATTACGAAAGAAATGGTGGCCGACATGAAGCCGGGCTCGGTCATCATCGACATCTCGGCCGAGACCGGCGGCAACTGCGAGCTGACCAAGCCGGGCGAGACGGTGGTGGTCAACGGCGTCACCATCATCGGCCCCGTCAACCTGGCCAGCGACATGGCCACCGTGGCCAGCCAGTTCTTTTCTCGCAACGTTGCCAATCTGATCATGCACATGCAGCAGGACGGGCGCCTGCAGTTCGACTTCGATGACCAGATCACGGCGGGGGTGTGCATCACCCACGCCGGCGAAGTGCGCCACGGGCCGACGAAGGCGCTGCTGTCCGAGAAGGAGTGAGTCCCGTGGGTGAAGAGCTAGTTATTGCGGTATACCTCTTGGTGCTGGCCGCGTTCGCGGGCTTTGAAGTCATCACGAAAGTGCCTCCGATTTTGCACACGCCGCTGATGTCGGGCACCAACGCGATTTCCGGCATCGTGGTGCTGGGCGCCATGCTCATTGCGCTGTCGGGCGATTCGGCGCTGGTGCAGGCCCTCGCGTTCGTCGCCATCGTCCTGGCCGCCATCAACGCGGTAGGCGGCTTTGCGGTCACCGACCGCATGCTGGAAATGTTCAAGCGGCGGGACGGTGACGGACGATGACCAGCGTTTCCTTGTGGGTTCAAGTCGTCTACATCATCGCTTCGGTGCTGATTCTGCTGGGCATCAAGCGGCTGGGCTCGCCGGTGACGGCCCGTTCGGGCAACCGGCTGGGCGCCGTGGGCGTCGCGCTGGCCTTCATCGCCACGGTGATTGACGCGGAGGGGCTGAATCTGCCGCTCATCGCCCTGGCGGTGGTCATCGGCGCGGTCATCGGCCTGCTGTACGCCAAGCGGGTGCCCATGACGGCCATGCCGCAGTTGGTGGCGCTGTTCAACGGCTTCGGCGGCGCGGCGTCGGCCCTCATCGCCGCGGCCGAGTTCGCCCGGGCCTACGGCGCGGGCGCCGTCGACGCGGTGGGGGCGGGCAGCATGGCCTTCAGCGTGGCCGTGGGCGCGGTGACGTTTTCCGGCAGCATGATCGCCTTTGCCAAGCTGCAGGAGATCATGCACGGCCGGCCCATTGTTTACAAGCTCCAGCAGGAGCTCAACGCGCTGATGGCGGCGGCCACCGTGGTGCTGGCCGTGGCCTTCGTCTTCACGCCGCAGCCGTGGATGTTCGCGCTGATCGCGCTGCTGCCCCTCATCGTGGGCGTGACCGCGGTCATCCGCATCGGCGGCGCGGACATGCCCGTGGTCATTTCGCTTCTGAACTCGTTCTCCGGCGTGGCGCTGGTGGGCGCGGGCTTCGTGCTTGGCAGCAGCATTCTCATCGTTGCGGGCGCGACGGTGGGCGCGTCGGGCTTGATTCTGACGCAGATAATGGCTAAAGCGATGAACCGGCCGCTCAGCAACGTGCTGTTCGGCGCCTTCGGCGCGGAAGTGGCCCGGGTGGGCGAGGACGCGGACAAAGTGGTGCGCTCGGTCAGCGCCGAGGAAGCGGCCATGGTGCTGGGCTTCGCCCAGTCGGTCATCGTGGTGCCCGGCTACGGCCTGGCGGTGGCCCAGGCCCAGCACGACCTGGCCGAGCTGGCGGCGCTGCTGGAGGAGCGGGGCGCCACGGTGAAGTACGCGGTGCACCCGGTGGCGGGCCGCATGCCGGGCCATATGAACGTGCTGCTGGCCGAGGCCAACGT
>QGSR01000301.1 GCA_003387805.1 Bacillota bacterium
GCCGACGCCCCTGCCGCCGTGCGGCGCGCTGCGGGGTCAAATGTGCCGGCGACGCCCGGCCCGCCGGAGGGGGCACCGCCCCCTCCGGCCGCCGGCGGAAAGGGCGGATAAGAGCGACGATTGGGAATCGAAAGTGGGAATAAATGCGAACGCGTCCCGTTGACAGGTCGGCGCGGGTGTGCTACTATAAAACTTGCGCATGGGGTTTGCCCCCGTGTGCAGCGCGGGGGCGTGGTGTAGCGGTTAACACGCCGGCCTGTCACGCCGGAGATCGCGGGTTCGATTCCCGTCGCTCCCGCCACTTGTGCCGAGATAGCTCAGTTGGTAGAGCACAGCACTGAAAATGCTGGTGTCGCCGGTTCGATTCCGGCTCTCGGCACCACGGCCAACGCCCTTCGGAACATGGGTTCCGGAGGGCGTTCGTGTTTTTGCCCGCCTGATCGCCGTTTCATTCGTTTTGAAACGGGCCCCGGCCGGCCTGCGAAGACGGCAGGAAATTCCGGCGCCCGAGCGGAAGAACTGTTCGAAAAACCCGCGCGTCGGCGCAGGGCGAGATCGTTTCAGACGATGGAGGAGGAGAAGAAGCATGAGACGGCATCGCAGTTTGCTGCTGGCCGCGGTGCTGACCCTGGCGCTTTTGCTCGGGTCGGTGGGCGCGGCGGCCGCGGAGGAAATCGTCATCGTGCACACCAACGATTTCCACGCGCGGCTGGAACCTATCGATTTTGACGGCGAGCGGGGCGGCATCGCCCGGCTGGCGGGTATGGTCAACGTCATCCGCAGCCTGTATCCGGATCGGGTGCTGTGGCTGGACGGCGGCGACACGCTGCACGGAACCACCGTAGCCAACCTGTTCTTCGGCGTGTCCGTCGTCGACCTGTACAATCAGGCCGGCGTGGACGCGATGGCCGCGGGCAACCACGACTACAACTACGGCGCCGACGTGCTGCTGCTGCGGGCCGCGGACGCGGACTTCCCGATTTTGGGCGCGAACACGTTCTACAAGGAGAGCGGCGAGAGCTTCCTGCCTCCGTACGCGTTCTTCGACGTGGGCGGCCTGCGCGTCGCGGTGCTGGGCTTCAGCCCCGTCACGACGCCCGTGACGACGCACCCGAAGAACGTGGAAGCCATCTATTTTGAAGACCCCATCCAGGTCGCGGCCGAGCTGGTGCCGCAGCTGCGGGAGCAGGCCGACCTGGTGGTGGTGCTGAGCCACATCGGCTACACGGATGACGTCGCGCTGGCCCAGGCGGTGCCGGGCATCGACGTCATCGTGGGCGGCCACTCCCACACCCAGCTGGACGAGCCCGTGGTGGTGGGCGACACCATCATCGTGCAGGCCAACGAGTACGGCAAGTACGTGGGCTTCCTGAAGCTGGTGGTGGACGGCGGCCGCATCGTGGACTACGAAGGCCGGCTGCTGCCGACGACGGCCGACATGCCCATTGACGCTGCGGTGGCCGCGTCGCTGGCCGATTGGCAGGGTCAGCTCAGCGAGCGCCTGGGCGTCGTCATCGGCGAAACGGCCGTGGACCTGGACGGCGAGCGCGGCAACGTGCGCACCAAGGAGACCAATCTGGGCAACCTGGTCGCGGACATTATGCGGGAGACCACCGGCGCGGACGTCGCGCTGACCAACGGCGGCGGCATCCGGGCCTCCATCCCGGCCGGCCCCGTCACCCTGGGCGACGTCTACACCGTGCTGCCCTTTGACAACACGCTGATCGGCATTGAGATCAGCGGCGCCCAGCTGCTGGCGGCCCTGGAGTACGGCGTCAGCCAGTGGCCGGTGGACTGGGGCGGCTTCCTGCAGGTGTCCGGGCTGAGCTTTGCGTTCAACCCCAACAACCCGCCCGGTGAGCGTGTCCTGTCGGTGACCGTGGGCGGCCGGCCGCTGGATCCCGACGCCGTGTACAAAGTCGCCACCAACGACTTCCTGGCCTCGGGCGGCGACGGCTACGACATGCTGGTCAGCGACTCGTACTTCTTCGGCTCCGAGCGCATGGACGGCGACTACCTGCGGGACGTCGTCGCAGCGTACTTCGAGACGAACCCGACGGTGGCCCCTGAGGTGGAGGGCCGCATCACCATCGTCGAGTAACACGTGCCGTGCAGGGAAGGGCGGGGCGGACGCTCCGCCCTTCTTTCGTGCGGAAATGCGGCCCCGAGGTGTTGACAAACCGAAAAACCCGTGGCATAATAACACTTGCCAGCGGGCGGAAGTAGTTCAGTGGTAGAACGTCGCCTTGCCATGGCGAAGGTCGCGGGTTCGAGTCCCGTCTTCCGCTCCAGACGAGCCGGGGTCGGCAAAGAGTCGGCTCCGGCTTTCTTATTCCAGCGCCGCGAACCGGCTGCAGCGCTGGAAACTCGGGACAGCCTCTGGTTGCAAGGCGAAGCTGAAAGTGGTACAATAAAGCTCGCCGGGCGCAGTAGCCAAGGGGCTAAGGCGGGAGTCTGCAAAACTCCTATTCGGCGGTTCGAGTCCGCCCTGCGCCTCCAGATTACGGGGACGTAGATCAGCTGGTTAGATCGTCACGTTGACATCGTGAAGGCCGGGGGTTCGAGTCCCTCCGTCCCCACCACAAACGAAAAAGCCCTCCTGGAGCTGGTTTCCGGGAGGGCTTTCTTGTTTTATTGGACCAAAGATCGGGCGAAAAATGGCCGAAAACCCGGGTTTCGTGCGACAAAAATGCGACAAAGTGTGCGCGAGCGTGTGCAAGCCCAAAAATACGCCCTCCAATAGTACCGTTTCCCGCGGCGGCGAAGGAAATCCGCGGCGGCGGCTTGAAAATATTGCTAATCGTGAACCGCGCCCCGAACGGGAGGATGGCCTGCTATGCGGCAGCTGCTGGACGAAGCGAAGCAAATGCAAGA
>QGSR01000302.1 GCA_003387805.1 Bacillota bacterium
CCCCAAGAGAGTTCTGGTCAACCTACCAGCCAGAGCCATCGTCTAAGAATGTAGGGTTTCCGTCAACGGCCGGCGCGCCTCCGCCGCCCTGAGGCCCGAAGCGCGGGGTGCGAACCCGGGCCTGCCATTTGACAAGCGGGTCCCGATGCGTTATTGTATGATTGGGTTTTTTTACCCCGCAATTCAAATTGTGACCATGTGAACACCGGCTGCAGTCGCCGGCGCGGGGCTCCGCCCCGCAGCACCGGCTCCGCAGCCGACGCACTGGAGGAAAAGCGAGAATGGATGGCTCCGACGCGGGACCAAGTAGCGTGCTGCTTCTGGTGGCACTGGTCCTTCTGGTCCTGGCCTCGGCGTTCTTTTCCGGCTCGGAAGTCGCTCTCCTGTCCGCCAACCGGTTACGCCTCAGGCACTTGAGCGAGCAGGGCAACCGCCGGGCGCGTACTGTGCTCGACCTGCTGGAATCCCCCCAGCGCATGATCAGCACCATCCTCGTGGGCAACAACGTCGTCAATATCCTGGCTTCCACCATTGCGACCGCGGTGGCCATCGACCTGTGGGGCGCCCGGGGCGCCGGCATTGCCGCCGCGGCGATGACGGTCATCCTCATCACCTTCGGCGAGGTACTGCCCAAGTCGGTGGCGGCGTACCGGGCGGACGCGGCGGCGTCCATCGTCGTCGGCCCTATCGCCTTGCTGACGAAGCTGCTGTCTCCCGTGACGTTCCTGCTCACCGCGGCCTCCAACGCCGCCATCCGCCTTCTGGGCGGCAACCCGGCGGACAAGCCGCGGGTGACGCCCGAGGAGATCCGCACCATGGTCAGCCTGGGGCAGGAGCAAGGCGTGCTGGACGAACAGGAGCACGACCTGATCCACCGGGTGTTTGAGTTCGGCGAAAAGACCGTGGGCGAGATCATGGTGCCTAAGGTGGACATCGTGGCCGCGCCCCGCACCCTGACCATCGACGAAATCGCCGACCTCTTCGCGCAACACCCCTATTCCCGCGTGCTGGTCTATGAGGAAACGCCGGACAACATCATCGGTGCGGTGCACATCAAGGACCTGGTCCGGGCGCAGCAGTCGGGCGGCAAGACCCTTGACGACATCATCCGGCCGGTGCTGTACGTGCCGGAAACGCTGCCCATCGAGCGGGCCTTCGCCCGCATGAAAGCCCTGCGCATCTCCGTCGCCGTGGTCCTGGACGAGTGGGCGCAGACGCTGGGCATGGTCACGATTGGGGACATCATCGAGGAGATCGTCGGCGAGGTCCTGGATGAGCACGACGCCGGCGAAACCGACCCGGTGGCCCTGGACGACCGCTCGCTGGAAGTGGACGGCGGGTACCTGGTGGAAGACCTCAACAAGGAGTTCGGCCTCAACATCCCCGAGGACGTGGCCAAGACCATCGGCGGCTACGTCTTTTACAAGCTCGGCCGCGTTCCTCAGCCCCACGACAAGGTAACCGTGGGCCCGGGCGTGGAGCTCGCGGTGCTGGAAGTAAAGGGCAAGCGGGTGACCAAGGTGCGGGTCATCCGGGGCGACGCCGCAACGCCGGCGCTCCCGCCCGCAGGCTCGGGCTCGGACACGGTCCGGTCAGCCCAGGCCCACGCCGGCCAGCCTGGCCCTACGCTGACCGCTTAAGCGGGCGCGCCACGCCGGCCACCGTCGGTCATCGCGCTGTGCACCATGAGCACCTCCGCCAAGTTCTCGCGGGTCAACAGCCCCACCAGCGTGCCGCTGCCGTCCACCACCGGCAGCGCCGGGTACTGGCCCGCCATCATGTGCGGGAACACGTTGCGCAGCATCTCCGTCCACAGCACAACGGGCACGTCCGCCTGCATCACCTGGGCCACCGGCACCTCGGGCCCGTGGGTGCGCAACGCCCGGATCATGTCCTCCCGGCACAAGATACCCACGACCCGCCCGAGGCCGTCGACGATGGGAAACTCTTTCTGCGATCCGCGCAAGAGCAGCTCGACGGCTTCGGAAAGCGGCGCCCCTAAGTGCAGCGGCCGGACGTCGGTGACCATGACGTCCGTGACCGGAACGGATTCGACCAAGTCCCGCAACGCGGCCGTGGACGCCTCGCTGTCCGCGGCCACATATATGAAGAGGCCGATGAAGATCAGCATCGGATTGAAGAAGAAACCGGCCAGGACGAAAACGAACGCAAACGCCTGCCCCACCGCCGCTGCCACCTGCGTGGCCCGGGAGCGCCCCAGCCACGCGGCCAGCACCGCCCGCAGCACCCGCCCGCCATCCATGGGAAACGCGGGCAGCAGGTTAAAGAGCACCAGCCACACGTTGGTGGCCAAAAGCTGCGCCGCCAAGTTGCCGCCCACAAGGCTCGCGTCGCTCATCGGAGCGGAGCCGCCGAAGACCCGCAGGACCACGTAGAGGACGGCGGCAATGACGACATTGACCAGGGGCCCAGCCAGGGCCACCACCAGCTCCGCCGCCGGCCCTTCGGGCAGCCGCTCGAGACGCGCCACCCCCCCGATGGGCAAGAGGGTGATGTCCGGCGTCCGGATGCCGTACCGGCGCGCCGCCAGCGCGTGCCCAAACTCATGCAGGAGCACCGACCCGAAAATACCGAGGATGAGCGCCAGGGCGCCGGCGGCGGCGCGCACGCCGCCGGCCACGTAGTTGGCGATGGCGATCCACGCCAAGAACAAGAGGAAGGTGACGTGCAGGCGAACCGTAATGCCGCCGAAGCGACCGAGATCAATGGACCAGCGGATAGACGGCACCCCCCTGCGCTAACCCCCGCGCTGCTCCCCTTAACGTACCCGGGAGCTTTGACCCCGCTTGCCTAGGAGGAACAAGCCAACGACGATCAGGAATAGAGCGGCCATGACGCCAGGCTCAAAG
>QGSR01000041.1 GCA_003387805.1 Bacillota bacterium
TGCCCAGCTTAATGCGGGCGCCGTGATGAGTGGTGGTGGGCCCGGACCCTTCCGTCTGCCCGTACACTTCCCGGATAGGCACGCCGAGGCTGTGGAAGTAGCGGAGCACGTCGGGGCGGCTGGGCGCGGCGCCCGAGATGACGAAGCGGGCCCGGTTCAGGCCGACGCGGCGGGTGAGGGGATGCAGCACCGCCAGCCGGGCCAGCGCGTACAAAAGCTTCAGCGTCGCGGGCACGGAGCCGTCCTCCAGGGCGGCTTTCGTGTGCCGGCGGCCGATGGCCAGCGCGGTTTTGTACGCCCAGCGCTTGAACCAGTCGGCTTCCTCAATCTGCAGCTCGATGCCCGAGTGCAGCTTCTCCCAGATGCGGGGCACCGCGAACACCAGGGTCGGGCAGATCTCCCGCATGTCCTGCAGCACCGTGTCGGTGTTTTCGCAGAAGTTTACGGTAAAGCCCCAGTACAAGGGGAGATACAACGACACCATGCGCTGGGCGATGTGGGAGAGAGGCAGGAACGACAGCGTTTCCTCGTCCTCCCGGATGGGATTGGCCCGGCCCAGCGAGTCCGCGGTCCAAAGTACGTTGAGGTGGGTCAGCATGGCGCCCTTGGGCGGGCCGGTGGTGCCCGACGTGTAGATGAGCAGCGCCACGTCGTCGGGGCCGATGTGCGCGATGCGTTCGTCCAGCGCTCCGGGATGCCGGCGCTGAAGCTCGTCGCCCAGCTGCGCCAACTCCTCCAGCGCCATGACCTTCTCGTGCCGGAAGCCCCGCAGGCCTTCCATGTCCATGACGAAGACCCGCTCGATGTGGGGAACCTGGTCTTCTATCATTAAGTACTTGTCCAGCTGCTCTTCGTTTTCGACGAAATAAAAGCGGGATTGGGAGTGGGAGAGGACGTACTGGCACTGCTGGGCGCTGTTGGTGGTGTAAATCGCGGTGCTGATGCCCCCGGCGGCCTGGATGGCCAGGTCGGCGTACAGCCATTCGGGCCGGTTCTCGCCGATGAGCCCCACCCGGTCGCCTTTTTCCAGTCCCAGGGCCAGCAGCCCGTTGGCCAGCCGGCGGACTTGCCGGGCGTACTCGCGCCACGTGACCGGCGCCCACAGGCCCAGCTCTTTGTGGCGCAGGGCGATGCGGTCCGCCAGCCGCTCCGCCTGCTGGAAAAACAGGCGGGGCGCCGTGGTGTGCCAGTGGAATGCGGGGCCGTGCGTTTCCTGCACTTTCGCGATGGCCATGCCTCCGTCCTCCTTCGCCCGACCGACCTACCGGGCGGTCGATCCGCTTTTCCTCATTATTCTTTTATCTGCATTGACAATCCTTTTTGCGTTCTAATAAAATGAACACACACCTACCGTTCGTTCGGTCGGTCTCGCGGGAACGGGCCCGCAGACCGCTTCGGGAGGGCTTTCTTTGGGCCAAAACGCCGCCCCCGGCCGTTACGAGGAACTGGTGGAAACCGCACTGCAGCTCTTCCGCCAAAAGGGCTACCACGCCACGTCCATGCAGGACATCGCGGACAGCATGGGCCTGCGCAAAGCCAGCCTGTACCACTACATCGACGCCAAAGAAGATCTGTTGGTGGCCATCTACCGCCGCATCGTCTCGGACTACACCGAGCGCATCCGGCTCATCTCGGAGGGGCCGGGCAGCGCCCGGGAGCGGCTGGCCCGGGCCGTCCAGTCGCATCTGGAGTCCATCATTTCCCACGCCGACATGTTCGCGGTGTACCTGAGCGAAAACCGGTGGCTGCCGCCGGCGCACCGGGAGGCGGTGCGCCAAGCCAGCCGCGACTACCGGCGGCGGTTTGAAGCCATCATCCGCGAAGGCATCGAGGCCGGCGAATTCAAGCCGGTGGATCCCCACATCGCCGCGCTGCTCATCCTCGGCGCGTGCAACTGGCTGCCCCAATGGTATTCGCCCGATGGCAAAATGACCACGGAGGAGATAACGGGACTGTTCACAGAAGTATTGCTGGACGGACTGCTGGAGAAGCGTGAGGGAGGAGCGAACCATGCACATCGCGGTATGCATTAAGCAGATTTTGGACCCCGAAATCTCGCCGCGGGCGTTCAAAATCAACCGGGAGGCGAAGCTGGCCGAGCAGGCCGGCGCATCGCTGGTCATCGGCCCGTTCGACCTGAACGCGCTGGAAGTCGCGATTCAGCTGAAAGAGAAGCACGGCGCCAAGGTGACGGTGCTGACCTTCGGCGAGGAGAAGGCCCAGGACGCCCTGCGGCGGGCTTTGGCCATGGGCGCGGACGAAGCCGTGCTGGTGGCCGGCGACGGCGCGGCGTCGCGGGAGCCTTCGGTGACGGCCAAGGTGCTGGCGGCGGCCATCCGGCAGCTGGAGCCGGTCGATCTGGTACTCTGCGGCCGGCAGTCGGGCGAGTGGGACTACGGGCAGGTGCCGGGCCTTCTGGCCGAGGAGCTGGGCCTGCCGCTGGTGCCCTTCGTGCCGCGGCTGGACGTGTCCGGCGACGGCTTCCGCCTCGAGCGCGAGTCCGACGCGGGCAACGTGGTGGTGGAGGCGCCGAAAGGCCTGGTCGTCAGCATCACCAACGCGCAAGACAACAACCCGCGCCTGCCGAAGGTGCGCGACATCATGATGGCCAACCGCAAGCCCATCAAGAAGCTGGGCGCCGCGGACCTGGGCCTGGACGAGGCGTCGGCGTCCGCGAGCGCGGGCCGGCTGGAAGTGCTGGATTTGTTCATCCCCGAGGTCGACTCTGAGTGCGAGTTCGTCGAAGGAGACGACGGCGCCGAGAAGGCGGCCAATCTGGTGAAGAAGCTGCTGGAACGGAAGGTGATTTGAGATGAACGTCATCGTGCTCGCCTGGGGCGGCGACGGCAGCGCCCCGACCGGTCCGGTTCAGGAACTTCTCGGCGCGGCGCGGCGCCTGGCCGGCGCCGGCGGCGGCTCGGTGGTCGCGGCGGCCTTCGGTCCCGCGGCGGGGGCGGCCCGGTCGCTGATTGAATACGGGGCGGACCGGGTGCTGACGGTGGAACACGACGCGCTGGCGGCGGCCGACGCCGACGCGTACGTGGACGCCGCGGAAGCGGTGTGCAAGCACGTGGGCGACGCGGTGGTGCTCATTCCCGGCGATCGCCTCGGATGGGAGACCGCGCCGCGGCTGGCCCACCGGCTGGACGCGGGCCTGGTGACGGACGCCATCGACGTGGCGGTGGAGGACGGCCGGGTGGTGGCCACCAAGCCCGTGTACGGCGGCAAAGCCCACGCGAAAATCGCCATGCGCGGCGCGAGCCAGGCGGTGCTGGTGCGGGCGCGGACGCAGGCGCCCCTGGCGCCGGACGCGGGCCGTTCAGGCGAGATCGAAGCCTTCGCCTTCGAGCCCGGGCCCAACGCGGGCCGCGTGCGCGTCGTGGAGTACAAGCACGAGGATACGGGCGACGAAGTGCGCTTGGAGGAGGCGAAAGTGGTCGTCTCCGGCGGCCGCGGGCTGGGCGGCCCCGAGCCCTTCCAGCAGCTGGCCGAGATCGCGGGTCTTCTCGGCGGCGCCGTGGGCGCGTCGCTGGCCGCGGTGGACGCCGGCTGGGTGCCCGCATCCATGCAGATCGGCCAGACGGGCAAGTCGGTGGCGCCGGATCTGTACATCGCGGTAGGCATCTCCGGCGCCAGCCAGCACGTGGCCGGCATCAGCGGCGCGAAAACTATCGTGGCCATCAACAAGGACGCGGAGGCGCCCATCTTCCGGGTGGCCCACCTGGGCGTCGTGGCCGACTACAAAGACGTGTTGCCCGCGCTGGCCGAGGAGCTGCGCCGGGTGAAAGGGTAAGGGACGGCGGCGGCCCCGGCCGGGCCGCCGGCCGCGTCGTGACCGCGCCGGTGTCTGCAAGGTGCAGGAGGGGTACCCATGGTCCAGTTTGAGACGCCCACCCGGGAAGTATTTTGGAACATCAAGCACTTCTGGCTGCTGTACGTCACCTTCGTCCCGGTGGTGCTCGCTTTCGCGTTCGGCGCCTGGAACCTCGTCCGCCGCTGGCGCCGCGGCAAGCCCGTCCAGCGCACGGACAACTGGCGCGAGCGGCTGGACGGGTTTTTCCGGGACGCCGTGGCCCAGGAGCAGATCCGCAAGGGCGACCGCCGGGCCGGCTTCTTCCACGTCTTGATTTCGTGGGGTTTCGTGGTGCTGTTCATCGGCACCACGGTGGTGTTCATCCACGCGGACCTGCGCATTCCCTTGATGCAGGGCTGGTTTTACCTCGTTTTCCAGTCGCTGATTCTGGACCTGTTCGGTCTGGGCGCCATCGTCGGGCTGCTCATCGCGCTGTGGAACCGCTACGTCATCCGGCCCCGCCGGCTGACCCACGGCGTCTGGTCCGACGGCTTTATTCTCGTCTCGCTGCTGGTCATCATGGTGACCGGCTTTCTCGTTGAAGGCCTGCGCATCGTGGCCACGCAGGATCCGTGGGCCGCGTGGAGCCCCGTGGGCACCGCCACCGGGCGGCTGCTGGCGGCCGCGGGGTTGAGCGGGTTCGACGCGCAGCTGGCCGCCCACCGCTTCCTGTGGTGGTTCCACATGGCCGTCTCCTTCGTCTTTATCGGATACATTCCGTTCAGCAAGATGATGCACATGTTCACCTCGCCCGCGGCCATCTTCACCCGCAATCTGGGGAACAAAGGCAAGCTGGAGCCCATCGACATGGAGTCGATGGAGGAAGGACAGGTGCTGGGCGTCCGCACGCTGACGGACTTTACGTGGAAAGACCTGCTGGACTTGGACGCGTGCACCGAGTGCGGGCGCTGCCAGGCCGTCTGCCCCGCCTTCGCCGTGGGCAAGCCGCTGAACCCGAAGTACATCATTTTGAACATGCAAGAGCAGATGACCGCGGAAATGGGCCGCTTCCCGTGGGACAAACCCGCGGGTGAGGCCCGGCCCATCGTGGGCACCTCCATCGAGCCCGAGGCGCTGTGGTCGTGCACCACGTGCCTGGCGTGCGTGGAGGCGTGCCCCGTGGAGATTGAGCATGTGCGCAAGATCGTGGACCTGCGGCGCTACCTGGTCATGGAGGAGGCGGACTTCCCGGAGACGGCCCAAGCCGCCGTCCAGGGCCTGGAGGACCGGGGCCACCCGTTCCGGGGCTCCGACGCGTCGCGGAGCGACTGGTACGCGGATTTGCCTTACGTGAGAGAGCTGGCCGAGGCGGGCCAGGCGGAGTACTTGTTCTTCGTGGGCGACGCGATCGCGTTCAACCAGCGCACGCAAAACATCGCCCGGGCCATGGCCAAGATTATGCACGAGGCGGGGCTGGATTTCGCGGTGCTGGGCGAGGAGGAAACCAACAGCGGCGACGTGGCCCGCCGCATCGGCAACGAGTACTTGTACGAGATGTTCGCCCGCCAGAACATCGAGACGTTCCAGCGCTACGGCGTGAAAAAGATCGTCACCACGGACCCGCACGTCTTCCACACGTTCAAGAACGAGTACCCGGACTTCGGCGGCGAGTTCGAGGTCATTCACCACAGCCAGCTCATCCAGCAGCTGCTGGACGAAGGCCGCATCCAGGTGGAGAAGGGCAGGTTCGACCGTGTGACGTACCACGATCCCTGCTACCTGGGGCGCCACAACGGCGAGTACGACGCGCCGCGGTTTGTGGTGGACGCATTGGGCGCGCAGCGCATCGAGATGGAACGCTCCCGGGAGCGGGCCTTCTGCTGCGGCGCGGGCGGCGGCCGCTACTTTATGGACGACCCGCCGGGCCAGCGCATCAACGTGGCCCGGGCGCGGGAAGCGGCGGCCACGGGCGCGGGCACCGTCTGCACCGCGTGCCCCTACTGCATGCTCATGATGGAGGACGGTCTGACGACGGTGGCCGCGGAAGCGGGCGCCGACGGGCCGCAAGTACAAACGAAAGACTTGGCGGAGCTGGTGGCGGAGGCCCTGGTGGTCCGGGCCGGGCAGGCCGCGGGCGGCGCGGCCGCAGGCCAGGAAAGCTGAGCATCCGGCCGGCGGGCCGGACACGGCGCGGCCCGCGCCCGTCCGGCGCCGCCGGCCTCGCGGCATCAATGGAGCGCGGGGAGGAACCGCCTGATGGATTTTCTTCTGAATGACGAACAGCGGCAAATCGTCGAGATGGTGCGGGAACTGGCCAAGGAGAAGGTGGCCCCCTACGCGGCGCAGTGGGACGCGGAGGAGCGCTTCCCGCACGAGCTGGTGGAAGTGTTTGCCGAGGCGGGGCTTCTGGGCCTGGCCGTGCCCGAGGAATACGGGGGCCTGGGCGCGCACCCGCTGACCCGGGTGGCGGTCATCGAGGAGCTGGCCAAAGTGGACGCCAGCGCGGCGCTGCTGGTCGCGGTGCAGGATTTGGGCATGACGCCCATTCTGGTCGGCGCCAGCGAGGAGCAGAAGGCGCGGTGGCTGCCCAAGTTCGCCTCGGGCGAATGGCTGTCGGCCTTCGGCCTCACCGAGCCGGGCGCGGGTTCGGATCCGGGCGGCATGGTCATGCGGGCCCGGCGCGAGGGCGACGAGTACGTGCTGAACGGCACGAAAATCTTCATCAGCAACGGCTCGGTGGCCCACGGCGTCACGGTGTTCGCCCGCACCGATCCGGACAGCCGGGGGCCCAAGGGCATCACGGCCTTTTTCGTCGAGAAGGGCACGCCGGGCTTCACCGCGGTGCCTATGAAGGGCAAGCTGGGCTTGCGGGCGTCGGACACGGCCGAGCTGGTCTTTGAAAACTGCCGCATCCCCGCGGCCAATCGCCTGGGGGAAGAAGGCGAAGGCTTCTCCATCGCCATGAAGACCCTGGACCGCTCGCGGCCCAATATCGCCGCCCAGGCTTTGGGCGTGGCCCAGGGGGCCTTTGACTACGCGTTGGGGTACATCCAGGAGCGGCAGCAGTTCGGCCGGCCGGTGGCGTCGTTCCAGGGCCTGCAGTTCATGCTGGCGGAAATGGCCACGGAGATCGAAGCCGCCCGCGGCCTGACGTACCAGGCCGCCATCCGGGTGCACGAGGAGGGCAAAGACGGCGCGCGGCTGGTCACCGCCAACCGCTATTCGGCCATGGCCAAGATGTACGCGACGGACGTGGCCATGCGGGTGACCACCGATGCGGTGCAGCTTTTGGGCGGCTACGGCATCATGCGGGACTACCCGGTGGAGCGCATGATGCGGGACGCGAAGATCTTCCAGATCTACGAGGGCACCAATCAGATTCAGAAGATCGTCATCGCGAGGAGCTTTCTGGGAGGCGCCAAAGGTTGACGGGCGCGAAGCCGGACGGCGCCGTGCCGGCGGCCGAGGAAAGGCGCGGCTCCGCCCGGGGGCCGCGTCTTCCTGATCACGTCGCGCGGCTGGAGGTGCCCACGCCGTATCCCGTGGGCCCCGTCAATGTGTACGTCGTTTTCGGACGCCGCCTGACTTTGGTGGACGTGGGGCCCAACACCGACGACGGCGAGGCCGCGCTCCTGGACGGCTTGCGGGAGCTGGGTCTGGCGCCGGCGGACATCGAGCAAATCGTCATTACGCACCCGCACGTGGATCACCACGGCGGGCTGGATCGCTTTTTGCGGCGCCACCCGGGCGCGAAGGTGTTCGCGCATTGGGCCGCGGCGCCCTTTTTCGGCGGCGAGCCCGCGGCCCGGCTGGGCTTTTACGAGCGCTGGCTGACGCAAACGGGCCTGCCGGCGCCGCTGGTCCAGGCCTCGCTGCGGGGGCTGGCGGGCCTCGGCATGCTGGAGCCTAAGGCGAAACCGCACCGGTGGCTTCAGGACGGGGACTTGCTGATCATGGGGGACTGGGTCTGGCGGGTCCTGCACACGCCGGGCCACTCGGGCGCCCAAGTGTGCCTCTATCACGAGCCCAGCGGCACCATGTTCACCGCGGACCACGTGCTGCCGGACGTTTCGTCCAACGCGATCATCGAGCCGCCGCCCGCGGCAGGCGCCGGGCGGCCGCGCACGCTGGTGCAGTACCTGGACGCGCTGCGGCGGGTGGCCGCGCTGCCGGTGCGGCTGGCTCTGCCCGGGCACGGCCGGCCCTTTGCCGACGTGGCCGCGCTGGTGCACCAGCGGCTGGACATGCACGGGCGGCGGCTGCAGCATTTGCTGCGGCGCCTGCAGGACGGGCCCGCCACCGTGTTCGAGCTGGCGCGGGCCATGTTCGCCGAGGCCTCGGGGCAGCAGCTGGTGCTGGCGCTTTCGGAAGTGCAGGGGCATCTGGACGTGCTGGAGGCGCTGGAGAAAGTGCGGAGCGGGCCGGCGCCGGCGGGCGGGGACCCGGCCGGAGCCCTGGTTTACAGCGCCGTGGGGAGCGGCGAGGCGGACGGCGCGGCCCCGGCGGGCCGGGCCGAGTAAGTGAATGAGTTCACTATTGACAACTCCCGGCGGTGCTTCTATAATCGTCCTAACGCAACAATTGAAAAACGCGTCGACTTGGTCGATGCCGCAATGCGACTCTTATCCAGAGCGGCGGAGGGACTGGCCCGATGAAGCCCGGCAACCGGCGTTCGCTCCCGGCGAACGCAAGGTGCTAATTCCTGCCGAACGCCGGCCTGAGGCTCGGCGTTTGGAGAGATGAGAGGAGGCACGACGAAATGTTTGTACCTCTTCTCGTGCGGGAAGGGGTTTTTTGTTGCACGGCAACGGCTTTCTGAACCACCGCGGCAACGGTTTCGCTTCCGGCGGCCTTCCGATGCTTCGGCTGGAAAACGTTCACAAAACGTACGGCCGCGGCGCCGGTCAGGTGCAGGCGCTGCGGGGCGTGTCCATCGACGTGATGCCGGGCGAGATTTTCGGCATTATCGGCCTCAGCGGCGCGGGCAAGAGCACCTTGATCCGCTGCATCAACCTGCTGGAGCGGCCGCAGTCGGGCCGGGTGTACATCGACGGCGTGGACGTCACGGATTTCAAAGGCAAGGCGCTGCGCACCGTGCGCCGGCACATCGGCATGGTGTTTCAGCATTTCAATCTGCTGACCAACCGCACCGCCCTGGCCAACGTGACGTTTCCCATGGAGATCGTGGGCGTGCCGCGCCAGGAGCGGGAGCGCCGCGCGCTGGAATTGCTCGAATTCGTCGGTTTGCGCGCGAAGGCCCATCGGTACCCGGCGGAGCTCAGCGGCGGCGAAAAGCAGCGGGTGGGCATCGCCCGGGCCTTGGCCACGGAGCCGCGGATTTTGCTGTGCGACGAGCCGACTTCCGCTTTGGATCCCGAAACAACCACTTCGTTTTTGAACTTGCTGAAGGACATCAACCGGCGGCTGGGGCTGACCATCGTCATGGTGACGCACCAGATGCACGTCGTGCGGGCGGTGTGCGGCCGGGTGGCCGTGCTGGACCAAGGCCGGGTGGCCGAGCTGGGCACCGTGTCGCAAGTGTTTGACGCGCCGCGGACGGAGGCCGCGCGCCGGTTGGTGAAGGAGGCGGCCGTGGGTGCTTAACCAGCAGGTGCTGCAGATGCTGTGGCCCGCTTTGTGGGAGACGCTGTACATGGTGGCGGGGTCGGTGTTTTTCGGCCACCTGTTCGGCATCCCGCTGGGCGTGCTCGTGGTGGTGACGAGCCCGGGGCACATTCTGCCCAACCGGCTGGTGCACCGGGTGGCCGGTGTCATCGTCAACATCGGGCGCTCCATTCCGTTCATCATTTTGATGGTGGCCATCATCCCGTTTACGCGGTGGGTGGTGGGTACGTCCATCGGCACCACCGCGGCCATCGTGCCGCTGTCGGTGGCGGCCGTTCCGTATGTGGCGCGGCTGGTGGAGACGGCCCTCCACGAAGTGGACATGGGCGTCATCGAAGCCGCGCAGAGCATGGGTGCGACTCCGTGGCAAGTCATTTACAAAGTGCTGCTGCCCGAGAGCCTGCCGTCCCTTGTATTGGGGGTGACCATAACGACTATCAGCCTCGTCAGCTATTCCGCCATGGCCGGCGCCATCGGCGCCGGGGGCCTGGGCGACTTGGCCATCCGGTTCGGCTACCAGCGCTTCCGCGGCGACGTCATGCTCTACACCGTCGTCGTTCTGGTGGTGCTGGTGCAGGTCATTCAGATGCTGGGCAACTTCATCGCGAGGCGGGTGGATCATCGGCATCCGCAGTCGTGACGGGGACCGGCAAGGTGCGCAAGGCGGCGGTTCACGCCGTGAAATCAGAAGAGGACTAATACTGGGAGGGTTTCGAAGGTGAAGATTTCGTCGCTTCGTATGGCTGCCGTGCTGCTGCTGGTTTTGGCGCTGGGCGCCGCGGGCGCGCAGGCGCAGACGGTCATCACCGTCGGCGCGACGCCGGTGCCGCATGCGGAGGTCTTGGAGTTCATCAAGCCCATCCTGCAGGCCGACGGCATCGAGCTGCGCATCGTGGAGTTCACGGACTACGTGCTGCCCA
>QGSR01000042.1 GCA_003387805.1 Bacillota bacterium
GCGCTGCGCATCGGGGGGGTCGGGTGGTTTCCGCCGCCCGCCGCCACGGCCCCGGGCGGCGGGCCCCCCGCCGGCGCGGCGGCAGCAGCCGGAGAGGCCGGCCCTGTCGGCGCGGCCGCGCTCGGCGCCGCGGCCGGCGCCGCGGCCCGCTCGCGCCTTTCCACGAACGCCAGCACGTCCGCCTTGGTGACGCGCCCGCCGGCGCCCGTGCCCGTCACTTGCCGCAAATCGACGCCGTGCTCTTTCGCCAGGCGCCGGACCAGCGGCGAGTACAGCCCGCGCGGCAGCCCCTCGGGCGTGGCGGCGGCCCGGGCGGGTTCCGCCGCGACGGTCGCAGCCGCCTCGGGCCGGGCCGCGCCGGGCCGCCCGGCCTCGGCCTCCGCGGCCGGCTCGCCGGCCGGTGCCCCTTCCTCGGCCGTCTCCGCGTCGGCCGTCTCGATGACGCACAGCGGCGTGCCCACCTGCACGGTCGCGCCTTCCTCCACCAAGATCTCCCGCAAGACGCCGGCGAACTCCGACGGAATTTCCGTGTTCACTTTGTCCGTCACAACTTCCAGCAAAGGCTCGAACCGCTGGACCTCGTCACCCACCGACTTGAGCCAGGCGCCCACGGTCCCTTCCACGACGCTCTCGCCCAGCTGGGGCATGGTAATCACTTTCCGTGCCACGGCGGCCCTCCTCCCCCGTTTCTAGAAGCGGGCCAATTCCCGCATGGCCTCGTACTGCTGCTCCGCCGACGGCATGAACGCCTTCTCAAGGACGCTGTTGTACGGCATCGCGGGCACGTCGGGCGGCGCCACCCGCTGGATGGGCGCGTCCAGGTAAAACAGCGCCTCCTCCGCGATGATCGCGCTCACTTCCGCGCCGATGCCGCCGGTCTTGGTGTCCTCGTGGGAGATCATGACCCGTCCGGTCTTCTTGACCGACGCGACGATGGTTTCCCGGTCCAGCGGCGCGACGGTGCGCAGGTCGATGACTTCGGCCTCAAAGCCGTCTTCCCGGGCCAGCCGCTCGGCCGCCTCCAGGCACAGGTGCACGTTCCAGCCGTAGGTGATGACCGTCAGGTCTTTGCCCGGCCGCTTGACGTCGGCTTTGCCCAGAGGAATGACGTAGTCCTCCTCCGGCACCTCCCCGCGCCAGAGCCGGTAGCCCTTCTTGTGCTCAAAAAACAAGACGGGATCCTCGTCTCGGATCGCCGCCTTGAGCAGCCCTTTCGCATCGTAGGGGGTGGAAGGAATGACGATCTTAAGGCCCGGCACGTGGTGGAACAAAGCCTCCACGCTTTGCGAATGGTAGAGAGCGCCGTGCACGCCGCCGCCGAAAGGCGCCCGCACGACCAAAGGGCAGCTCCAGGCGCCGTTGGACCGGTAGCGGATTTTGGCCGCCTCGTTGATGATCTGGTCCATGGCCGGGTGGATAAAATCCGCGAACTGGATCTCGGCCACCGGGCGCATCCCGTACCCCGCCGCGCCGATGGCCGCGCCGACGATGAGCGATTCGGTCAGCGGCGTGTCCAAAACCCGCTGGGGGCCGAACTCGTCGATGAGACCTTGCGTCACCCGGAAGACGCCGCCGCGCCGGCCCACGTCCTGCCCCAGGACGAAGACCCGTTCGTCGCGGCGCATCTCCTCCGCCAAAGCCTCGTTGATGGCTTCAAGAAGCGTTTTTTCCGCCACGAACCTTTGGCCTCCTTACTGCGCGAATACGTGCCGCACCAGGTCCGACGGATCCGGATCCGGCGCCGCCTCGGCGTATTCCACCGCCGCGTCGATTTCCGCCTCGAACTCTTGCTTCAGCCGCTGGTCTTCTTCCTCGGTCAAGATGCCGTGGGCCAGCACATACTCCCGCAGCTTGCGCACCGGATCGTGCTCCCGCTGGCGGGCCACTTCCTCCGGGTCCCGGTAGGTGCGGTCGTCGTCGTCGCTGGAGTGGGGCGTGAAGCGGTACACCTTGGCCTCAATCAGCGTGGGCCCTTCGCCGCGGAGCGCGCGATCCACCGCTTCTTTCGTCACGCGGTACACCTCGAACACGTCGGTGCCGTCCACGACCACGCCCGGGAATCCGTAGCCCGCGGCGCGCGTCGCGACGTCGTCCACGGCCATCTGCAGGTCCTTGGGGACGGAAATGGCGTAGCCGTTGTTTTCGCAGAAAAATATGACCGGCAGCTGGTGCACGCCGGCGAAATTCATGGCTTCGTGGGTGTCGCCTTTGTTGGCGGTGCCGTCGCCGAAGGACGTCCAGACCACGATGTCGTCGCCCCGCAGCTTGGCCGCGTAGGCGATGCCCGTCGCGTGGGGCAGCTGCGTCGCGACGGGGCTGGAGCCGGTGAAAATGTTCAGGCCCACGTGACTCCAGTGGCTCGGCATTTGCCGCCCGCCGCTGTTGGGATCGCCGGCCTTGGCAAAGTTCATCAGCATCAGCTCGCGCACCGTCATGCCCAGCGTCAGCACGACGCCTAGGTCGCGGTAATACGGCAGCACCCAGTCCTTGCCCGGGCGCAGCGCCCACGCCGCGCCGATTTGCGCGGCCTCCTGACCTTGCCCCGAAATAACAAAATGCACCTTCCCCATACGATTGAGGATCCAGGTGCGTTCGTCAAACATGCGGGTCAGCAGTATTTTTTTGTACATTTCGAGCACGTCCTGGTCCGTAAGACCGAGGGCCGCGTGCCGGTTTTCCACCCACATTCCCTCCCTTGGGCGTCCTCGCGTGCTACACCACTATGCCCGCCGGCAGGGAACCGCCCTCTCGCGAGAGCCGGGTTCCCTGTCCTCTATTCCCCGCAGCTCCCTCGGTTCCCTGCCAATACCAGCATTCCCGAAACGAGCCGGGGAACCCCGGCGGAAACGTCGGTGGCGGCGCAAAACTCTATGTCGCGCTCAAGACCGAGGGCCAGCAGGCGGCGGCCGTGGAAACTCGACGACAGCTCCTCCAAAGCAGAGGCGTCCGGCCGCAGCAGCCGGACCGCGGCGTCCGCGCCGTCCCCCCGCCGCACGTCTTCCAGACGCTCCAAATGACGCACGATGACGCCCGCACAGTACGCGTCCTCCCGGGAGAACCGCCCGTCGGTGCCGCTGCAGACCAGCAGCACGCCGCGGCCGGAGCGGCGCGCCTCGCGGGCCAGCGCGGCCGCCGCGGCCGCCGCGTTGCGCAGGCACGCGGCCAACACCGCCGGGCCGGCTCGCTTTTCTTCTGCGTCCGGGCCCTCAGGCGGGCCGGACCCGCCGCTGCCGGCGGCCGCGAACGTCTGCAGCACCTGCCGGAAAGCCCGGGTGCCGTTGGTGGTCGTCAGCACCACCAGCTTGCCCCGTACGGTTTCCGGCGCATATTCCAGAGGGGAATTGCCCAGATCGAAGCCGGCGATGCGCACCGCGCCGCGCTCGCCGCCCAGCAGAACGTCCGGGCGCCGCCGGCGCCACTCGAAGGCTTCCTCCGGCGCCGCCACGGGCACGACGCCCGCCGCGCCGTTTTCCAGCGCCGCCAGCATTGTCGTGGTCGCCCGCAGCACGTCGATGACGGCCACCGCGCCGAAGCGCGCCGGGTCCACGCGCGCCGCCTCGTCCCAGGTCAACGCCGCGTCCACGAACATGTCCGCTCACCGCTCCTTTGTGCAGTTCCGGCCACGCCAAGGTTCGGGAGGCGGGCGGGCCCTTCCTTCACAAACGAACCCCCGGGTGGTATAATGGGCGTGACTGCAGAAAGGGGTGACTGCCTTGGCCGAAACGAACGAACTCCGTGAACGGGTCGCGGCGGCTCTGGAGCGCATTCGTCCGGCGGTGCAGATGGACGGGGGCGACGTGCAGCTGGTGGACGTCAGCGAGGACGGCGTCGTTACGGTCCAGATGATGGGCGCCTGCGGAGGATGCCCCATGTCCATGCTGACGCTGAAGGCCGGCATCGAGCGCATCGTGAAGTCCCAGGTCCCCGAGGTGACCGACATCGTCGCCGTGTAGGCGGCCCCCCGGCGCGGCGGCGGACGGCTCGCGGGCCGCGCCGCGGCGCGCCTTGTGCAAAAGAAAACGGCCCTGGACGGGGCCGTTTTTGTTTTTCCCGCACGGGGCGCCGCCACGTCCTCGCGGCAGCCCGCCCGGCTTACGATCCGGGGCGGTCCGGCACCTCCGGGACGCCGGGCACCTCGGGGCCTTCGGGCACCTCGGGGTCTTCCGGCTTCGGGTCGCGCACGGGATCGTCCCCGGCCTCGTCCCGGTCCTCCTCCGCGCCCTTCGGCTCCTCGTCCGTCTCGTCGTTTTCGGCGCCGCTTTTTCGGGACGCCGCCTCCCGGGCGAAGCGCACCTGCTGCGCCGCCATTTCCTCCAGGCGCCGGTCCACCAGCCCGAACACCGTATTTTCGGGATAACGGCCGTCGGGACCGGGCCGGCCCGCGGGCACGCCCGTCAAAATTTCGATGCCTTCGTCCACGCGGTCCACGGCCCAGACGTGGAAGCGGCCCTCGGCCACGGCCTGCGCCACCTCTTCCTTCAGCATCAGGTTTTCGACGTTGGCCCGGGGGATGATGACGCCCTGCCGCCCCGTCAGCCCCTTCACCTTGCAGGCGTGGTAGAAGCCTTCAATCTTCTCGTTGACGCCGCCGATGGGCTGCATTTCGCCTTTTTGGTTGACGGAGCCGGTGACGGCGATGCCCTGGTCGATGGGCAGTCCGGACAGCTCCGACAAGAGCGCGTACAGCTCGGCCGCGGAGGCGCTGTCGCCCTCCACCTCGTCGTAGGACTGCTCGAAGGCCAGCGACGCCCACAAAGCCAGCGGCTTGTTTTGGGCGAACTGGCCGCCCAGGTAGTGGCTGAGGATGAGTACGCCCTTGTTGTGGATGCGGCCGCTGAGATCGGCTTCGCGCTCGATGTTGATGACGCCCCGGCTGCCCATGAAGCAGCGGGCCGTGATGCGTATGGGCTTGCCGAACGCGTAGTCGCCGGCCTGCAGCAGCGCGATGCCGTTGATCTGGCCGGTTTTCTCGCCGTCCACGTCCACCAGCAGCGCGCCGCGCCGGATGGCTTCGAGAATGTGCTCCTCGATCTGGTTGGAGCGGTACATTTTGGCCTCCACCGCCCGCTGCACGTGCCGCCCCTCGACGACGCCGGCACCTTCCTTCCGCGCCCACAGGCCCGCCTCGGCCACGATTTCGGCGATCTCGTTGAAGCGCGTGGTCAGCTTGTCCCGGTGGCCCGCCAGCCGGCTGCTGAACTCAATGACCCGTGCGACGCCCGACGGCGAAAAGGGCGGCAAGTCTTCCAGCCGGCAGCGCGAGCAGATGAACGCGGCGTAGTGCAGCTCGTTCTCGGGCGTGCGCGGCATCCGGTGGTCGAAGTCCACCCGCACCTTGAAGTACTTGCGGAAGTCCTCGTCGTGATAATGAAGCAGATGGTACAGGTACGGATGGCCGATGAGGATGACTTTGACGTTCAGCGGAATGGGCTCGGGCCGCAGGGACGTGGTGGCCACGTAGCCGTACTGCTCGCCCAGGTTTTCGATGCTGATCTCGCCGGTTTTCAGCGCCCGCTTCAGCGCCGGCCAGGCCATCTGGTTGATGAGAAGATCCCGGGCCTGGATGATCAAGTACCCGCCGTTGGCCCGGTGCAGCGCGCCGGGCTTGATCATGGTGAAGTCGGTGCGCAGCGTGCCCAGCTCGCCTTCGTACTCCACCCGGCCCACCAGGTTGTAGTACGTCGGGTTCGTCTCCACCACCACCGGCGCGCCCTCGGTGCGGTCGTGGCTGACCAGCAGGTTCACCCGGTAGCGCAGCAGCGCGTCAAACCGGGCGCGTCCGGTCAGCGCCTGAAAAGGGCTGGCCGGCCCGCCGTCGCGGCCGTCGGCCCGCAGCGTCTCCAGGCGCTCGATCATGTCGGCCTGGACTTTGTCCAGGTACTCCTGCACCCGGGGATGGTCTTTGTACTTGGCCTTCATGGCCTGAAACAAGTGGTCGATGGCGAAGTGGCCCGTCTCCCGCTCCATCCGGCGCAGCGCCTCGCGGGTTTCGCGCTCCACCTGCCGGATGCGCCGGATCGCGTCGTTGACCCGGCCCCGCAGCTCCTGGGCCAGCCGGTTGAGCCGCTCTTTCGTCTCTTCGGGCAGCACCGCGAACTGCTCCTGGCTGTAGGGCCGGTCCAAGGGCGACAGCGGCGCGGTAATGATACCCGTCGGCGAGCGCTGGACGATGAAGCGCATGGCCCGGGCTTCCTCTTCCAGCTGCTTCCAGATCGCCTCGGCTTCCTCCTCGCCCTGCTGGATGAGGCCGAGGCGGCGGGATTCGTACTCCTCGCTTTCAAAGGCCCGCCGGATTTCGGTCTGGGCCTCTTCGACCAGGTCCTCCATGTCCCGGCGGAAGTGCGCGCCCTGCCCCGGCGGAAACGCCAAGGCCGTGGGGCGGTCGGGCTCGTCGAAGTTGTATACGTAGCACCAGTCCGACGGCGCCGTGCGCAAGCGGGCGATCTCGCGCACTTTGGTCACCGCGTACGTCGTCTTGCCGGTGCCCGTGGGACCGCTCATGAACAAGTTGTAGCCGCTGCTGGTCATGGCCAGGCCGAATTCCATGGCCTCCACCGCCCGCGGCTGGCCGATGATGCCGCCGGCCAACGGCTCCAGCTGCGCCGTCGTCTCGAAGGCGAACCGCTCGGGCCGGCAGCGGTGCAGGACGTCGTCCGCGCCGAGCCGGCGGGTTTCCCGCAGGTCCGAGCGGCGCGGGACCGATGACTGGTTCAAGCCGAACCTCTCCCTTCGTCGCGCGCCCCGGCCAGGACGCTTGACTTGTATGTCAATTTCTTCTTTCGCCGGGGCGCTCCCTGCTTCGCCCGCTCCGGCGACCGGGCCGGGGCGGCTCGGCGGCCGGTGTCCCGCCGCTTCCTCCTCAAGGCGGCCGCGGTTTTCAACAAGGAAACCGCCCCGCTCCCACGGAATTCGTCATGCGTGTTATGAGCGCCATCGTTGACCGAGGAGGTTTGAGCGATTGAAAAAAGAGCGTGAACACGAAACGGGCGCCGGGCCCGCGCCGGCCGCGGAGCGCGGCGCCGCGGAAGGCGGCCCCGGGCGCGAGGCCCCGGAGGAGCGGCTGCTGCGGCTTTTGGCCGAGCTCTCCGAAACGCCGGCGCCTTCGGGCCACGAGCAGAAGCTCGCGCGGCGGGTCGCGGCCGAGCTGGAGGCGTGCGCGGATACGGTCCGCACCGACGCGCTGGGCAACGTCATCGCCCGGCGGTCGGGCTCGGGCACGGACACGCCGCCGAAGCTGATGATCGCAGCCCACATGGACGAGATCGGGCTCATCGTGACGAAAGTGGAAGACGACGGCTTCTTGCGCTTCGCGCCCATCGGCGGCATCGACCCGCGCACGCTGGCGGCCCAGGAAGTGACGGTGCTGACCGAGCCGCCGCTGCCGGGCTTCATCGGCGTCAAGCCGCCCCACCTGCTGCCGGAGGACGAGCGGGACAAAACCGTCCCCATCGAGGACATGTTCATTGACACAGGCCTTTCCCCCGACGAAGCCCGCCGGCGCGTGCGGCCCGGCGACGTGGCCGTGATCCGGCGGGCCTTCACGCGGCTTCTGGGCACGCGCGCCGCGGGCAAAGCGCTGGACAACCGCGCGGGTGTCGCGGCCATGCTGGAAGCCATGAACTTGCTTTCCGGGCTGCGGCACGCGGCCGACGTGTACGCGGTGGCCACGGTGCAGGAGGAAGTGGGCCTGCGCGGAGCCATGGTGAGCGCGTACGGCATCGTGCCGGACGCGGCCATCGCCGTGGACGTCGGTTTCGGCGCGGCGCCGGGGCTGCCGGAGGACGACGTCATCAAGATGGGCCGGGGGCCCGCCATCGCCCTGGGCGCCAACGTGCACCCCCAGCTGCACGAGCTGCTGGTGGAAACCGCCCGCCTGCACGGCATCCCGCACCAGATCGAGCCTATGCCGGCCGGTTCGGGCACCGACGCCTGGGCCGTGCAGGTGGTGCGCAGCGGCGTGCCCACCGCGGTCGTGTCCATCCCGCTGCGGTACATGCACTCCAGCGTCGAGGTGGTCGACATCGAGGACGTGCGCAACACCGCGCGCCTGCTGGCCCACGCGGCCGCGGCCTTGCGCGAAGAGGACGTAAAGGGGTGGACGTATGATCTTGCGTGAGCTGAGCCAGCTGTCCGGCGTATCGGGTGACGAGGGGCGGGTGCGCCGGCGCATCTGGGAGGCGGTGCGCGACAAGGTCGACGGCGGCAAAGTGGACGCCATGGGCAACCTCATCACGTGGAAAGGGCTGGACAAGCCGGGGCCCCGCCTCATGATCGCGGCCCACATGGACGAGATCGGCCTCATGATTACCCGCGTGGACAACGACGGCCTGCTCCGCTTCAAGAAGGTGGGCGGCATTGACGACCGGGTGCTGCCGTCGAAGGCGGTGCGGGTCGGGCCCGATGAGATTCCCGGCGTCATCGGCATCAAGCCCGCGCACCTCACCAACGCCGGGGAGCGGTCCAAGCCGGTGCCCGCGAAGGACTTGTTCATCGACATCGGCGCGTCGTCGAACGAGGAGGCCGAAAAGCTGGTGCGCCCGGGGATGTACGCGGCCTTCGCCACCGAGTACCAGGAGTTCGGCCGGCGGATGGCCAAAGGCAAAGCGTTCGACGACCGGGTGGGCTGCTCGCTGCTGGTGGACCTTTTGTCGGGCGATCCGCCGTTTCCGCTGTTCGGCGTCTTTACGGTGCAGGAGGAAATCGGCCTGCGGGGCGCCCGCATCGCCGCCTACGACGTCGCGCCCGACTTGGCCCTGGTGCTGGAGGGCACCACGTGCGCGGACATTCCGGGTGCGGAAGAGCACGGCCAGTCGACGCGGCTGGGGCACGGCCCGGCCATTACCGTGATGGACCGGACCAGCATTCCCGCCCGGCCCGTCATCGAGACCCTGGCCCGGGTCGGCACCGAGGCGGGCATCCCGTGGCAATGGAAGCGCACCACCTTCGGCGGCACCGACGCGGGCAGCATCCACCTCACCCGCGAGGGCGTGCCGTCGGCCACCGTGTCGGTGCCGTGCCGCTACATTCACTCGCCCGCGGCCTTCATGAGCCTGGACGATTACGACAACACCTTGCGCCTGCTGGAGGCGTTTCTGCCGCACGTGCCCGAGGTGGCCCGGCGGCTGGCGCCCCGCCGCGCCTGACGCGTTTAAGGGCGCGGACAAACCCGCTGAGGAGGTACTGATTTGCAAGCCAAATACTCGGACATCGAGCGCCTGGAACAGCTCATCCGCCGGCTGGCCCCGCTGTTCGGCCCGTCGGGCGCGGAAGACCAAGTGCGCGCCGCCGTCATCGATCTGGTCAAGCCTCTGGCCCACGAGGTGACGGTGGACGCCTTGGGCAGCGTCATCGCCCTCCGCCGGGGCACGGGCGGCGCCGGCGCGAAAAAGGTCATGATCGCGGCCCATATGGACGAAATCGGCATCATGGTCACCCACATCGACGACGACGGCTTCCTGCGCTTCGCGCCCGTCGGCGGCGTCGGCCCGGCCACCTTGTTGGGGCAGCAGGTCGTGTTTGAAGACGGCACCGTCGGCTCCATCGGCATCGAAAAGGTGGACGGCCCGAAGGACATTCAGATGGACAAGCTGTTCATCGACATCGGCGCGACCAGCAGGGCCGAGGCCGAAAAGGCGGTGCGCATCGGCTCCTCGGCCACGTACCTGCGGGACGTGGCCCGCTCGGGACGCCGCTTGATCGGCAAAGCCATGGACGACCGGGCGGGCTGCGCGGTGGCCGTGGAGACGCTGCACCAGCTTAAGGCCGATCCGTCGCCCCACGACGTGTACTTCGTCTTCACGGTCCAGGAGGAAGTCGGTCTGCGGGGCGCCCGCACGGCCGCGTACGCCATCGAGCCCGACGTGGCCATCGCGGTGGACGTGACGGCCACCGGCGACACGCCGAAGGGCGAGCGCCTGAACATGAAGCTGGGCGGAGGCGCGGCCATCAAGGTCAAGGACGCGAGCCTCATCGCCCACGGGGGCGTGCGCGAGCTTTTGGTGCAGTGCGCGGCGGACGAAGGCATTCCTTACCAGATGGAAGTGCTGCCCTACGGCGGCACCGACGCGGGGGCTGTTCATCTGACCAGGTCCGGCGTGCCCTCGGGCGTCGTGTCCATCCCGACCCGCTATTTGCACACGCCGGCCGAAATGGTGGACTTAGGCGACGCGGCGGCCGCAGCCGACCTGCTGACGGCCGTGCTGAGGCGGGACCTGACGCTGACCGCGGGCGCGTAACGCGACGGCGGCGGGCGCCCCGCCCCCGGCCGGCCCCTACGAAACAGCGGGCCGCCGCGCGGGCCGCCGCTTTTGTGGAGCTCTGCGTTGCCCCCCCGCGGG
>QGSR01000303.1 GCA_003387805.1 Bacillota bacterium
GGACCACATCCGCGCGGCCGAGCTTTTGGTCCGGCCACTGGACCACGCCCGCACAGCCGAACCTTTGGTCCGGCCACCGGACCACAGCGGTACGGTCGAGATTTTGGTCCAGCCGCCGGACCACACCGGCACGCCCGAGATTTTGGTCCAGCCACCGGACCACAGCGGTACGGTCGAGATTTTGGTCCAGCCGCCAGACCGCAGCGGCACGGTCGAGATTTTGGTCCAGCCATAGGGCCAGCGGAAGGCTCTTCTAAACAGAAATTGTGTCAGAATCGGATCTAGAGGGTTGAAAGGTGGTCTGGCGGCCGGACCAATTTGCGGCGGGTGCAAAACTGGTCCGGCCACCGGACCGCTCCGCGGCACTGCAAATTCGCGGTTATGCGCTGTGCGTTGTCTGCGGTCGGCGAGCGCCGCCCGGGCTAGAAATCAGCGGTCCCGCTCGCGGTCGACGGCCCGCCCGGTGCCGATGCGCGCCAACACCGCTTCCACGCGATGTTTGAGGTCGGCCACGTTTTGCGGCGGCGCGGGCCACGTGACGTAATGTCCCGCTTGGTGCATCATGTTGAAGACGGCGTTTTTCTGCTCGCTTTTATCCACGGCCAGGCGGTCGAACGTCTTGCGCAGCCCGTCCGAGTCCGCCTCGTGGCTGGCCCGAAGATAGCACAGCGATGCGTATTTCAGCGTATCGAGGCAGTCCCGAAGCACGGCCGCCTCGCTCATTCTCCCCGCTCCATCCGCCTGCGCGAAAGGCTGTTCGCCCGGTCCGGCGTAGTTGTTCTCCACCCGTGCCAGCCCCCTCCGCTCGTTTGGTGCCTGCGTCCGGCGGCGACTAGTGCACCCCGCTTCGGTCCGGTCCCAGCAGCTGCGCCAGCGCCGTCAGGTGCTGGCGGCTGCGGTCGGCCAGCTGGTCGCACAGTTCCCGGACGTGTTCCTCATCCGCCGTGTGGCGGTAATGCAAGAACTTCTCAAAGAGGGTGGCTTCCATCCAGATGAGCTCATGCAAGTTGTGGAGTTCCGCCGCGGTAATCTGCGCCATCTGCATCCCCCGCCGAGAAGTGTGCCTCAAGTCGGGGGTGTTCATTCAGGCGGCGCGCCCGCCCGTTCGACGCTGAACGCACGGCGGCCGTCAGACGTACGGCGGCGGCGCCGGCGCGCGCTCGAACAGGTTGCGGCCGATGCGCAGGCCGGTGAGCCGGCCGTCCCGCACCACCACGTGGCCGCGCACGATGGTGTGCACCACCGCGCCCCGAAGCGTCCGCCCGATGAGGTGGCTGTTTTTGCTCTTGCTTTGCAGCCACTCGGCCGTCACCGTCGTTTCCCGCCGGGGGTCGACGACGACCAGGTCGGCGTCCAGCCCGGGGCGGATGTCGCCTTTTTCGTCGTCGAAGCCGAACAGCTCCGCCGGGCGCCGGCTGGCCCAGCGCACCAGGTCGTTCAGCGTCAGACGCCCTTGCTCGGCTTCGTTCAGCAGCACCAGCAGCATCGTCTGCACACCCAGCAGGCCGGCGGCCGCTTTGGACCACGACGGGCTTTCCTTGGCCGCGGCCTCGTGGGGCGCGTGGTCGGAGGCGATCATGTCGATGACGCCGTCCTGCAGGGCCTGCCAAAGGGCCTCCTGGTCGGCCTTCTCCCGGACGGGCGGCAGCACTTTGCTGACGGGCCCCAGCCGCCGGCAGTCGGCCGACGTCAGCGTCAGGTATTGCGGGCACGTTTCGGCGCTGACGGGGGCGCCCGCCGCCTTGGCCTGCCGGATGACGTCCACCGCCTCTTTGATGCTGACGTGGGCGATGTGCACCGGCGTGTTGGTCATGGCCGCCAGCAGGCAGACGGTTTGCGTGGCCGCCGCCTCGCCGAACCGGGGCCGCGTGGCCAAAAACGTGCTGTATTCCTCATCCGAAGGCGGCCTGAAATCGTACACGTCGTGCCAGAACCCGCCGCCCACGCCCATGGTGCGCTGGGCGGCCCGCTTCTCCCAGTACTCGATGACGTCCCGGTCTTCCGCGTGCACCACCAGCGGGACGTTCAGGTCTCGCACCGTCTCGAACACTTCGATGAGCTTGCCCCAGCCCGGCGCTTTGATGTCGCCCGTGGTCGGGCCGAGGAACAGTTTGAAGGCCGCCGCGCCCGCTTCCGCCATCTCGGCCAGCAACGGCAGGTTGTGCTCGGTAATGACGCCGTACAGCCCGTAGTCCACGTACGCCCGCCCGGCCACCGCGGCGGCTTTCTGCCGCAGCACCGAGGCGGAGCCGACGGGCGGCTTGGTGTTGGGCATATCCAGCACCGTGGTGACGCCGCCCAGCGCCGCCGCGGCCGTGCCCGTCTCGAAGTCTTCCTTGTCCGTCAGGCCGGGGTCGCGGAAATGCACGTGCAGGTCCACCAGCCCGGGCAAGACGTACATCCCGGTGGCGTCGAGGACGTTTTCCTCGTTGGCGGGACCGGCGGCGCGCGCATCGCCGACGGCAGGCTCATCGCCGCCGAGGCGCACATCGCTGCCGACGCTCACATCGCCGCCGGTGCGCGCATCGCCGTCGGCGCGCACACCGCCGCCGCTCCGCGCATCGCCGCCGGAGCCTTCCATCGGCCTTTCAATTACCTCGACGATGCGGCCGTCCCGGACCCGCACGTCGCCGGCGAAGGTCCGCTCGGACGTCACGATGGTGCCGCCCCGTATGAGGAGTTCAGCGCTCATGCCGAACTACGAGCCTCCTTCAGCCTCGTCTCGGGCCCGCCGGTCCTGCTCGGTCCGCCGGCCCGGCTCAGGCGGCTGGTCCGGCCCGGGCCGCCTCAGGCGGCCGGCCCGGCCCGGGCCGCTTCCCACGCGGCTGGCACGGCCCCGGCCCCC
>QGSR01000304.1 GCA_003387805.1 Bacillota bacterium
CCGCCTTTCGGCCCACCGCCTTTCGGCCCACCGCCTTTCGGCCCACCGTCGTTCGGCCCGCCGTGCAGCAGCATGTTGCGCAGCACTTCCGTGGTCATGACGACCAGCAGGGCGTCCGCGTTCTCGGACAAGTCGCCGGTCATGATGCCCGTGCGGGCGGCGCCGAAGGCGGCGCGGAAGCCCCGGTATTTCTGGTTGACCAGGGCTTTGATGGGCGCCGTGTACACGACGCGGCGGCCCGACTTCAGCGACTCGTCCACCAGGTAGTCCGCAATCAGGCTCTTGCCCGTGCCCGTAGGCGCGCTGACCAGCGTGGCCGTTTCCTGCTGCAGTGCGATGATGGCCTGTATCTGAAACTCGTCCAGCCTGTGCCCGCGAAACTCGAAGGGCGCACGAACCGAGCGCGTCGTCATGGGCGCCGTCCCCTTTCCCCATACCCTTCGACACCGGGCCGGTGAAAAGCCTGTTTCATGCCCGTGCTCATAGATTTTGATACCAGGCATTGAAATTCTTTATATCGGGCTTGACAAAAATGACGTGCGACCGTATGATGATGTCCGTCAATAACTGCCAACGACGCAAAGGGGGCGGCACGGATGGACGCAGCGGTCTCTGCCGTTGAGCTGAGAAAGCACTTTCCGCGCAAGCAAGTCGGCCAAAATCTTTTGAGCCGCTGGTTCAGGCGCCGTCGAACGGAGCAGGGCGCGGGGGTCGCGGCGGCGGAAACGGCCGACGCGCCGCGGGGCGACACGGACTCGGACGTCATCGTCGCGGTGGACGGCGTCAGCTTCGAAGTGAAGCCGGGCGAAGTGTTCGGCTTTCTCGGGCCCAACGGCGCCGGCAAAACCACCACCATCCGCATGCTGGCCACGCTGCTGGAGCCCAGCAGCGGCCAGGCGTTCATTTGCGGCCACGACGTGACGGCCAGTCCCACCGAGGCCCGCCAACGGCTGGGGGCGGTGCTGGCCGGCGACCGCAGCTTGTACTGGAAGCTGTCGGGCCGGGAAAACCTGGAGTTTTTCGCCACGCTTTACCACGTGCCGCGCCACGAAGTGAAAAAGCGCATTGACACGGTGCTGGAGCGCATGCAGCTGGCGGACCGGGCCGACGAGATGGTGGAGCGGTACTCCACGGGCATGAAACAGCGCCTGTCGCTGGCCCGGGCGCTCCTGGCCGACCCGCCCGTGCTGCTGCTGGATGAGCCCACGCTGGGCCTGGACCCCCAGGCGGCCCGCAATCTGCGGGAGCTGGTGCTGGAGCTGAAGAAGGAAGGCCGCGCCATCCTGCTGACGACGCATTACATGGAAGAGGCGGACTTGCTCAGCGACCGCATCGCCATTATCGACCACGGCAAAATCATTGCTCTGGACACGCCGGAAGCGCTGAAGAGCCGGCTGGCCGGCGAGCGGGTGTTCCGCCTGGAGATCGCCGGTCTCAACGGCAGTGCGGACGCCCTGACGGCCCGGGTGCCGGGCATGAACGTCATCGAGCAGCGCCGGGACGAAGAGGCGCGGACGATGCACCTCACGTTCACGCTGGCGGGCGGCGAGGCGGACACGGCCCGCTTGTGGCAGGCGGTGGCCGCCGGCGGCATGAGCGTGCTGAACTACTCGGTCAAAGAGCCGACGCTGGAAGACGTGTTCATCTCGCTGACCGGCCGCGGGCTGCGCGACTGAGGCGCCGCGCCGGCGCCGGCCCGCACGCCTCGGGAGCGCAGGGCCAACACGAACGGCCAAAGCGCTCGGCCGGAGCGCACGGGCAGAGCGCACGGGCAGAGCGCACGGGCAGAGCGCACGGGCAGAGCGCACGGGCAGAGCGCCCGACCGCAACGTGCGACCAAGCGGAGGTGCAGGCATCATGGCGGAGAGCGTTCGCGCCGCCCTGGCGGTGTTTCGCAAAGAGTGGATCGTTCTGCTGCGGTACCCGACGTGGATCGTGGCCGTGCTGGTTTGGCCCGCCTTGTTTCCGGCCATGTACGTGTTTATGGCCAGGGCGCTGTCCGGCCCGGACGCCCGGGCGGTGGCCGCGTTCAGCAGCGTCTCGGGCACGGAGGACTACGTCGGTTACCTGCTTTTCGGCACGACGCTCTGGATGATTCTCAACATGACGCTGTGGAATTTGGGCAGCCATCTGCGCATGGAGCAGATTCGGGGCACGCTGGAGGCCACGTGGACCACGCCGGCGTCGCGCCTGGGAATGCTCCTGGGCGCGTCGGGAATGCAGCTGGTTCAGTCGGCGGGTTTTCTGGCGCCGACGCTGCTCATCGTGCGCTGGGTGTACGGGTTTTCGCTGCACGGCGACCCGCTGCTGCTGCTGGCGTTGCTGGTTTTGTCCCTTTTGCCCGTCATCGGGCTCGGCATCGTGTTCGCCAGCATGGTGCTCTGGCTCAAGGAAATCAACTCGTTCGTGTTCCTCGTGCGGGGCGTTTTCATGGTGTTCGCGGGCATGACGTACCCGATTGAGGTGCTGCCGGGGTGGATGCAGAAGGTGAGCGCGGCGCTGCCGCTGACGTACGCCATTCGCTCCATGCGGGCGGTGGGCCTCACCGGCGCCGGCTGGGCCGACGTGCGGCAGGACGCCTTGGCGCTGGCCGTGTTCAGCGTCGTCTTCCTCGCTCTCGGCGTGGCGGCCTTTCGCCTGGTGGAACGGCACGGCCAGAAGACGGGAGCGCTGAGCCACTACTGATGCGTGGCCGGGGAGGCGGAGCCGGGAGCGTCGGCGCCATCGGGGCGGGCAAGGCCGGCGGCAGGGAGCGAAGTTTCAGGAGGTGCGACAATGATCCGCGCACAGGACTGGCGCGTGCTGTGGGCCGTCGTTCGCAAAGAATGGCGCGTGTT
>QGSR01000305.1 GCA_003387805.1 Bacillota bacterium
CGCCGGCGGGCGCCTCCTCATGCCTTGCCACCGGCTCGTGGTGGCGGGCGCGCAGCTCCTCCAGCGCGGCCCGCCACGCTTCGTCATCCGTACGTTCGGGCAAGGTCCAGTTGTGGGCGCGCCAATCGGGCACGGGGCGGCCTTTCACCCGGGCCAGCAAGTGCTCCCGCCAGAAGTTAAGGTGCCGGACGATCTCCCAGATGCATTTGCGCTCCGGGGCGGGCCGCCACAGCGCCTGATCCGTGCTGAGATGTTCCACCATCTTCATCAGCGGGGCGTGCCATTCGCCGCCGCCGCCGAAGGACCGCTGCACCATGTCCGCCAGGGTTTTGGACAACACGTCGCTCACAAAGGTTCCCCCTCCCGCTGATGGCGTGCTTACCGGATGGCCCGGTCAGGGCTTTCGCTTTATGAATTGGTTGTTTTCTCCGCGCGTCCTCCGGCACCTGCCGCGGCGCAGGAGGAGTCACGGCCTCACTCGGGTGCACGCTTGGCAGACGCCTTGCTGAAAGAGCCATCGGCCGAAAGTCCTATCCCGAGCCGTCCGTCCACCTAGGATTATCGTCTCGACAAACGGGACAAAGTCCCGAGGATTCCCGTCAGGGCATCACGAAACTATTCACCGGTGAGCAGGAAGCTCGCGTAAAGCACGCGACGGGGCCCGCGGCGGGCGGAGCGTCCCGCCCGGCCGCTTCCGACGCCGGCCAAGCCGGCCGGCGCTGCGGGGGCCCCGGAAAGCCACCCGAAAGAAAGGAGTCGTCGCAATGTCGAGTCGAGGGCAACATCGTCTCATCGCGTTGCTGGTCGCACTGGCGCTGCTCGCGGCCGCACCGGCCGTGGCCCGCGGGGCCGAGCTGGTCATCATGGCGACCACGGACATCCACGCCAACATCTATCCGTGGGACTATTATGCGAACGTGCCCAGCGACAACGTGGGGCTGGCCAAAATCTACACGCTGGTGAAGGAGATTCGGGCCGACTATCCCAACACGCTGCTGCTGGACAACGGCGACCTCATCCAGGGCACGCCGCTGGCTTCGTACCTGGTGAACATGGGGCTGCCCCGGCCGGGCGAGCTTCATCCGATCATTGACGTGCTGAACCGGATGGGGTATGACGCCGCGACGCTGGGCAACCACGAGTTCAACTTCGGGCTCGACTACGCCGACAACACGTACGCCGGCGCCCAGTTTCCCTTCGTGCTGGCCAACGTGTACTATCCGGGCACGCAGGACCCGTACTACGAGCCCTACGTGATCCTGGAGCGGACCATCGACGGCCACCCGATTCGCATCGGCGTCATCGGCTTCGTGCCGCCGCAGATTATGACGTGGGACCGGACGCACCTGACGGGCAAGGTGGAGGCCGGTTCCATCCTTGACGCCGCCGCCCGCTTCGTCCCCGAGATGCTGGCGCAGGGCGTGGACGTTTTGATCGCGCTGTCGCACTCGGGCGCGTATCCGGGCAACCGGGCGGAAAACGCCTCTTACGAGCTGGCCATGGAGTTCCCGGAGTTTGACGTGATCATCGCCGGGCACTCGCATCTGGAGATTCCCGGCCCGGGTCTGCCCGAGCATCCCGACGCGAAAGTCAACGGCGTCCAGCTGGTGCAGCCGGGCTTCTGGGGCCAGTACCTGGGCGTCGTCTTCGTGGATCTGGAGCGGGACGGCGAAGGCTGGAAGGTCACCGGCACTCGCGCCGAGCTGCGGCCCACCGCGCCGGTGGAGCCCGCACCGGAAGTGCTGGCCTGGGCCCGGGACGTGCACGAAGCGACGGTCGCGTACGTGAACGAGCCCATCGGCGAGACGCTCATTCCGATTTCGAGCCGGGCCAGCCTGCTGGCCGACAACGCGGTGACGCAGCTCATCAACGAGGTCCAGATGGCCTACGTGGAGGAGCTCCTGAAGGGCACCGAGTACGAAGGCCTGCCGGTTTTGTCCGCGGCGGCGCCGTACAAGAGCGGCCGCGGCGGCGAGCTGGACTGGACGGAAATCCCCGCGGGCGGCATTACCGTGGGCGACGTGGCGTCGATTTACATCTACGACAACACGCTCAAGGCGCTGCTCGTCAACGGCGAGGAGCTCAAGGCGTGGCTGGAGCACGCCGCGCAGAAGTTCCACACGATGACGCCCGGCCGGGGCGAGGAGCCGCTGTACACCGACTTTCGCGGCTACAACTTCGACCAGATCGACGGCATTGAGTACAAGATCGACGTGACGCGGCCGCTGGGCCAGCGCATCGTGGACTTGACGTTCCAGGGCGAGCCCGTGCAGCCGGATCAATGGTTCATCCTGGCCACCAACAACTACCGGGCCGACGGCGGCGGCGGCTTCCCCGCCACGGGTGCGGCCGGCCGGCTGGTGCTGGATCCGGGCATCGCCAGCCGCGAGCTCATCGTCCAGTACATCGCCGACCGGGGCGTCATCAACCCGGTGCCGGACCACAACTGGCAGCTGGTGCCCAACTACCTGGACCACCCGCAGGCTCACTTCGTCTACGAGCTGATCAAGCGCAACGCGTACGTGGGCGATCTGGAAGGCCGGCTGCTGCTGGACGCGCCGCTGACCCGGAAGGTCTGGGCCGACATGGTGTACCGGGCCCTGCAGCTGCGTCTCGACGTGGCCAACCCGGATGCCGTGGTGACGGCCGCCGAGGCGGCGCGGGATCTGGCCGCGTACCTGCCGGGGACGGCCGTGGCGGGCGCCGCTGACGAGCCGCTGACCAACGCCGACGGGGCCCAGCTGTTGGTCGGCGTCCTGGCGGTGGCCGACGGGGGGAGGGGCCGCCGAAGCAGAGGCGGGGCGCCGCCGATCCCCGGGGGGTCGGGGCGGCGCG
>QGSR01000043.1 GCA_003387805.1 Bacillota bacterium
GGCACCCCCCCCGGGCCGCCGCCCCCCGCCCGGCCCCCCCGTCGTCCGCCGTCCGCCGCCCGCCCTGCGTCACAACGACCTGGCCAGCGGAAACGTATGCCGCACCAGGTCGAGGAACGCCCGCACCGGCGGGCTCTGGTGCCGGTCACGGCGGATGATCAGCGACGTAATCCGGGCCAGCTCCTCGAAACCGGCGATTTTCAGCTCCACCAAAGCGCCTTCCTCGATGTCGTCGGCCACGGCCGACGACGGCATCATGGCTACGCCGAAGCCGGCGGCCACCATGGCCTTCACCGCCTCGTGACTGTCAAACTCCATGATTACGTCGGGCGTAATGCCGGCCGCCTGAAAGCTCGCATCGACGTAAGCGCGGAACTTCGACTCCCGCTGGTACGCTATCATCGGCATCTGAGCCAGCTCCTGCGGCTTGACGACGGACCGCCCCGCCCAGGGCGTGCCGGGGCTGGCCACCAGCAGGATGCGGTCCCGAAACAGCGGAATCGTGTGCAGCAGCTCGTGGGTCAGGGGAACGGTGACGAGGCCGATGTCAATCTCGTTGCGGAGCACCATCTGCATCACTTCGTCCACGGTGCCCGTGCGCACGTGCACCGTCACCAAAGGATGCTCGCGGGTGTAGACGCCCAGCAGCTCCGGCAGGGTAAACATGGCCACCGTCGACACCGAGCCGATGGAAAGCCGCCCGTAGCCCGGCACCGACAAGTTTTCCAGCGCCCCGTGCAGCTCCTCGACGGTATGGATGATGCGCTTGGCATACGAGTAGACGAGCTCGCCGGCCGGGGTCAGCGACACCTGCCGCCCGGTGCGCACCAAGAGCTCCGCCTGGAGCTTTTGCTCCAGCGTCTTCACCTGCTTGCTCACCGCGGGCTGGCTCATGCTGAGCACGTCCGCCGCCCGGGTGAAGCCGCCCTCGTCCACTACGGTACAAAACGTGATCAACTGCTGCAGCAGCACGCGCGCTGCACCTCCAGAGCCTGACGGGCGGTCAAGGCGCCACCCGGCGTCCCCATCCGCCGCGCGGCGCCGGCCGGCGCTTGTCGTTGCCCGCACCTTCAAATTCCGATGCGGAATCGAAAGGATAAAGCGAATTTATTGGCATTATACGTGATCAGGGGTTAGAATAAAAGTGCTTGATCAGGCTGGGGAGCATCGCGCCCCTGTCTAGCCAGCGGCGAGACGCCCCCGCAAAAAATTGAGAGGCGAGGGGTTATGCGCGAGAGACAACTGGTGTCTTGGAAGATCGGCGGCGAACAAGGCCAAGGCATCGACTCGACGGGTGAAATGCTCGCCACCGTCTGCAACCGCCTAGGTTACTACATCTACGGTTACCGGCAGTTTTCTTCACGCATCAAAGGCGGCCACTCCAACTACAAGATCCGCATCAGCACCGAACCGGTGGCGTCCACCAGCGCCGACCTGGACGTGCTGGTGGCCATCGACCAAGAAACCATCGACAAAAACTATCACGAACTGACGCCCGGCAGCTACCTGGTGGCGGACTCCCGGTTCAATCCGGAGGTGCCCGAGGACTGCCCGGCCACGCTGATTTCCGTGCCTATGACGCAAATCGCCCAGGAGCTGGGCAGCGCGGTCATGCGCAACACGGTCTCGCTGGGCGTGTCGGCATACATTCTCGGCCTGCCCATCGATGAATTCAAGAAGGCTCTCGAACAGCGCTTCGCCCGCCGCCCCGAGCTGGCGGAGCAGAACATCAAGGTCCTCGAAGCGGGTTACGAATACGCAAAGGAGAACCTGGCCGACCCCGAGTGGCGCCTGGCGGCCGGCGACGGCAAGAGCCGCCTGCTCATGATGGGCAACGAAGCCGTCGCGCTGGGCGCGGCCGCGGCCGGCTGCCGCTTCTCCGCCGCGTATCCCATCACGCCCGCCTCCGAGGTGATGGAAAACCTCATGAGCATTCTGCCCCGCTTCGGCGGCGTGGTGGTGCAGGCCGAAGACGAAATCGCGGCCATCACCGCGTGCATCGGCGCCGGCTTTGCCGGGGCGCGGGCCATGACGGCCACCTCGGGCCCGGGCATTTCGCTGATGCAGGAAGCCATCGGCCTGGCCCACGTGGCGGAAATTCCGCTGGTCATCGTGGACACGCAGCGCGGCGGCCCCAGCACGGGCATGCCCACGAAGCAGGAGCAGAGCGACCTGTGGGCCATCCTCTACGGCAGCCACGGCGACACGGTGCGCATCGCCCTCGCACCCAGCAGCGTCGAGGAGTCGTTCTACGACACGGCCGCGGCCTTCAACCTGGCCGACAAGTACCAGTGCCCCGTGTTCGTCGTCACGGACTTGTCGCTGTCGCTCAACAAGCAGACCGTCGAGGACCTGGACATCAAGAAGATTACGATTGACCGGGGCGAGCTGCTGACCGATGAGGAAATCGCCGCGCAGGCGGAGGAAGACGGCTTCCGCCGCTACCGCGTCACCGAGTCGGGCATCTCGCCGCGGCCGTTGCCGGGCCAGCCCAAGGGCCAGTACCTGGCCACCGGCGTGGAGCACAACGAGTTCGGCAAGGTGTCCGAGGATCCGAAGAACCGCGTCGCGATGATGGATAAGCGCCAGCGCAAGATCCCCACGGACCCGCGCGAGATGGGCCTCAGCGGCATCAAGTACAACGGCCCCGAGGCGCCCGATCTGCTGCTGATCGGCATCGGCTCCACGTACGGGCCCATCGACGACGCCCGCAGGGCACTGGCCGCCGAAGGCCTGTCCGTCGGCCACGCCCACGTGCGGGTGCTGGCGCCGCTGCCGGTGGGCGAGCTGAGCGAGCTGATGGGCACAGCGACCCACGTCATCGTGGTCGACAACAACCAGAACGGCCAGCTGTTCCAGCTGATTGACTACAAAGTGGGCAAGGCGCTGCGGGAAGCGGGCGTCGACGTGCCCCTGATGCACAGCGTGCGCAAGTACGACGGCACGCCGTTCCTGCCGGAAGAAATCGTGGCCGAGGCGAAAGAGGTGACCCAAGTTGCTGAAGCTAGCTGACTACAAGACCAATGAAAAGTCCTGGTGGTGCCCCGGCTGCGGTGACTTCGGCGTTCTGGCCGCCCTGCAGCGGGCGCTGTTCGAGCTGGGCAAGCCGCCCCACGAGGTAGCCATCGTCGCGGGCATCGGCTGCTCGGGCAAAATCGGCAACTACATCAACTGCTACAACTTCCACGTCGTGCACGGGCGCACGCTGCCGACGGCCATGGGCCTGAAGCTGTCCAACCGCAACCTGACGGTGCTGGCCGCCGGGGGCGACGGCGACGGCTACGCCATCGGCGGGAACCACTTCCTGCACGCGATCCGGCGCAACGTGGACATCACCTACATCGTCATGGACAACCAGATCTACGGGCTGACCAAAGGCCAGGTGTCGCCCACCAGCGGCACCGGCTTCGTCACCCGCACGAGCCCCGGGGGCAACATCGAGCGCCCGGTGCGGCCGCTGCAGCTGGCCATCGCCGCCGGCGCGACCTTCGTGGCGTCGGGCTTCTCCAGCGACATCAAGCAGCTGTCGTCGCTGATCAAGCAGGGCATCGAGCACAAGGGGTTCGCGCTGATTAACACGTACTCGCCGTGCGTGACCTTCAACAAGGTCAACACGTACGACTGGTTCAAGGAAGTGCTGGTCAACCTGGACGAGGAGCCGGACTACGACCCGACGGACCGGGCGGGCGCCCTGCGCAAGCTCATCGAAACCGACGAGCAGGTGCGCGGCCTCGTCTACAAGTCCGACGCGCCGTCCTTCGAGGAGCAGTTCCCCGGCTTCCGCGAGGAGCCCATCGTGGAGCAGGACTGGACCATCCCGGAGGACGAGTTCGACAAGCTGCTGGCCCGCTACCGCTGAGGGCCGGCAGGCAGCCGTCGGTGAAGGCCGGCAGCAGCCGGTGCCGTCGGCCGGCGCCCGGAAGGCCCAAGGCCGGCCCGGCCCGTGCCGCCGGCGTCACGGCATGAAGCGTACAAGCCTGTGGTGCATGGCACCACAGGCTTGTTTTGTTTTCGATGATGCGCGGCCGCGTCAGCGGTCGTTGAGGCGCCACATCATCAGCCCGAGACCGGCATGCACCAGCGGCCCCGCCACGAAGGCGGCCCCGAATCGGGCCAACGTCCAGCCGGACGACGTCCACGCCTGACGGATCAAGTCCACGGCCTCGACGATGCCGCCGACGACGAGCAGCGCGCCGACGACGGACAGCGCCCAGCCGAGGTTGCTGCGAGACACGCCGCGACACCCCCTCTTCCCAGCGGATGTCGCATATTACGCGGCCGCCGCGCGCGGGTGACAGGCCTGGAGGCTGATTGGCGACCGCCGCGCGGGTGACAGGCCTCCAGGCTGAGTGGCGCCGCCGCGCTCCCCGTCGGCGCCGGCGGCCCGGTCGCAGCCGCCTACCCCTCCGGCGCGGCGAAATACAAATACGCGGCCGCGGCGAAAAACAACACGGCCACTGCGCCGGCCGCGGCCACCATCAGCCGGACGAACAGCGGCGGCCGGCCCGACATGGCCCGGCGCACGAACAGACGCATCACCACGAAAATGATCAGCTGCGCGCCGCCCAGGCCCGCAAACGCCAACCAAGCAGGCACGAAGCCACCTCCATGTCAGCGTACAGGAATTCCGCCGTCCCCCCGCCGAAGTCTCGCAGAGCGGCCCCTTCGGACCGCGTCCGTCGGCGGCAACCCTTTTCTCCCCGGAGGTTTCGCACGATGCTCGTACGAGACATGCAACAGCAAGTGGACGACTGGATCAGCCAGTTCGAAGAAGGCTACTGGCCGCCTCTGGCCAACTTGGCCCGGCTCATCGAGGAAGTGGGCGAGCTGGCCCGCGAGCTGAACCATCACTTCGGCCCGAAAACGAAAAAGCCCACCGAGGCCGAAGGGAGCATCGCCGAGGAACTGGCCGACTGCCTGTTCGTGCTGGTGTGCATGGCCAATTCCCTGGACATCGACCTGGAGGCGGCGTTCTCCGAGATGATGGACAAATACCGCCGGCGGGACGCCCGCCGCTGGAAGCGCAAGCCGTCCCACGAGCCCGAAGGGTAAAGCCCCGCGGCCGCGGAGCCGCCCTTGGGCCGATGGCAGCCCGCGCCGGTCCAGCCCGCGGCCAGTTGCGGCGCCGGGCGGACCGGCCTAGTCGCGGCGCTCCCGCACGGGCACCGCGGCGCCGTTGTTCGCCCCCGCGCCGGCGTCCGCGGACGCGCCGCTGTTCGCGGCCGCGTCGCTGTCCGCGGCCGCATCGCTGTCCTCGGCCTTCTCCCTGCCCGCGACCACCTTTCTGGGCCCGGCCGGGCGGGTGCCCGATGCGGCGCCGTTTTTCGCCGCCCGGTCCGAGCCGGAAGCCGGTCCGCCGGACGCCGGCCCGCCCGACGGCCCCGCGGCAGGCGGGGAATCCTCGTCATCCGCGGCTATGATCGCCGCACCGGTCTTCGGCAGCGGCTCCACTTTCACCGCGCGGGTTTCGGGAATGGCCTGGATCAGCTCCCGCGCCCGTATGGCCTCGCCCGCGTCCACGGGCGCGTACACCGTGACGGCGTGGGCCTGGTCGTCCACCTCCACCCGCAGCCGGGACGCGTCGCAGCCGAAGCGGCGGGGCAGCAGCACCCGCACGGCCGACTCCACGGACAGCGCCCAGTCGGGCCGCACCATCCACAAGACGTACACTTCCTGCAGCCGGGCCAGCACCCACGCAAAGACGGGGCCCCAAGCCCAAAACAGCCACGCGTGCACGACGCCCAGCGGCTCCCAGGCCGCGGCCGCCAGCGAAAAGACGACGTAGCCCGCCACGGCGGCAAACAGCGTGTCAAAACCGACTTCCCACGGGCCCAGCCGCAAGTAGTGGCCGTTGGCCACCGTCCAGCGGTGCAGCAGCGCGTAGGCGACGCCGATGACGGCCATGGCGATGCTGCTGAGCCAGGCGTAGCGGGCGTACTCGGCGGCAAACATCATGCTGTTCATGAGCTCCGACTGCGCGACGGCCCAGTCAAACTGCACGGCCGCCACGCCCGCGGCGAACAACGCGAAGACCAAGTACAAAACCAGTACGGTGAAGACGAGGGTCAGCCCCGCCGCGGCGCCGCCGGCCGCGGCTTTGTACCACGGGCTCCACGTCGCGATGCCGTCGATTCGCAGCCGGTCCAAATCGTAATGGCCCGTAGGAACAAAGAGCGCCCTCCGGGCGCCGGACCGTTGGTCTTCTTTTGACATGATTCCCCCACCCTCGAAGCAACGCGGCCGGCCGCGGCGCCGGGCACGCCGTCTGCGGCCTCCCGCCGTGCTTCCCGCGGCCCCATCATGCCGCGGGAGGCCGCCGGGCCGCCACCGCCTGCAGGCAGTCCCACAGGAACTGCTCCGTCAACTCGACGACGCTCCTGTCTACGTTGTCGATGGTGTCCGTGTGCCAGTGGTAGTTCGGTATCCTATGGTCGTCGCAGAGGGCCAGGAACGACAAGGCCCGGTAGCCCGCCTTGGCGGGCAGCAGGCCGTCGGTCGGAAGCAGCCAGTTCTTCAGCGGCTTCGCCTGGTCACCGGAATACCGGGACACTTCCGCGGCCAGCTCGATAAGTCCTGCATCGTACCGCTGATAGGCCAGCATGCCCTCGCCGAGGAAATAGCGCAGGCGGCCGCCGCCCACGTTGTCTATATTGAGGAAAATGGTGTCCTTCGGCAGATCGGCGTCGGCCAGGAAGCGGTGCATGCCCCGCAGGCCCACCTCTTCGCAGCCCGTGAACACGAACCACGGCGTCAGCGCCGCGGCGCCCGCCGTCCCGCCGCCGCGGGCGGCCTCCGTCCAGCGTTCGGCCAGCGCCAGCGCCACGGCCACGCCCGAGCCGTTGTCGTTGGCGCCCGGCGAGGGCCCGCCCGTTAGCCAGGAGACGAACAAAAACCCGCCGGCCAGGGCCAAAATCCAGGCGGCCGCCGACGCGGCCCCGCCGACCCAGCCCGCTCCCGGCGCCAGCCACCGGGCAGCCGCCGCGATGACGGCCAGCACGACGCCCACGTAGGCCGCGATGAAAAAGGGCTGCAGCAAGCGCACGAACCACGGCGCAAACAGCCACGACGCCCACTGCACGTCGTAGTGGGCCACGATGACTACGTCGGGAGCGCCGCGGCGGCCCGTCGCGGCCGGCCGGGCGATGACGTTTTGCGACGGGTGTTTCGGCAGCAGGAGATTGAAGTTGACCGGCGCGCCCAGAAGCTCCCCGACCAGCGGCACCGCCGCCGCCACCGCCAGCAGCGTCGCCAGCGCGGGCATAAATTTCGACAAGCCCAGCGCGAACAAGATCACCGCGATGACGATGACCGGCCCCAGGTACAGAGTATAGCGCGGGCTGGCGAAAGGCTGCGTCTCCACGTCAAAGCCCAGCGCCTCCAGCCGCTCATTCAGCCATGTGGCGGCTTGCCGCTCGCCTTCGGTGGCCGACGCCCGGGGCGGCAACTCCGCGATTTGTTCCAGATATTTCCACGAATGCACGCCATCACGCGCCTTTCGCGGGCAACCTTTGCCGCGCGCCCCGCTCTTTCCTTTCAACCGGCAGCGATTTTGGCCGGGCGGCCGCCGCGGCCGGCGGGCTCCGGGCGCGGCGCATCTCCGGGCGCCGAGCGCGGCAATTCGCTTTCGCCGGATTTGATGTTTATTGTTTTAATAGGAGGAAATAGAATCGTCGAACAGAATGTTACGTCTCAAGTTCGGTGGCAGTCAATTTATCGCGAAGGGAAAGGAGATTGCGAACATGCCGACTTTGAGGAATGGAAGCTTTGTGCTGGTCCTGGCGGCGCTGCTGGTGGCCGCGCTCGGCGTCGGCGCTTTGGCGGCCGACGGGGAAATCGTCATCGGTCTTAACGTCGAGCTGACCGGCAGCATTCCCGTCATCGGGCAGTCCAGCGTGCGGGGCGCCCAGCTGGCCGTCCTGGAGATCAACAGCGCGGGCGGTCTCGAAGTGGGCGGCAAGCGGTACGAGATCACCCTCGTCATCGAGGACAACCAGGACGTCGCGCCGTCCGCGGCCGCGGCCACCACGAAGCTCATCACGCAGAACAACGTGCTGGCGGTCATCGGGCCCAACGCGAGCCGCAACGCCATTCCGGCGGCCATCGTAGCCAACAACCTGCGCACGCCCATGATTTCGCCGTGGTCGACGGCCGTGGAGACGACCGTGGACCGGCCGTACGTTTTCCGGGCGGCGTTCATCGACGACTTCCAGGGTGAAGTGGTGGCCACGTTCGCCCGGGAGACACTGGGGGCGCAGACGGCGGCGGTGCTGTTTGACATCGCCAGCGACTACAACAAGGGCATCGCCGAAATTTTCCGGGAGCGCTTCGAAGCCGCCGGCGGGCGCGTCGTCGCCTTCGAATCGTACACCACGGGCGACCGCGACTTCTCCTCCCAGCTGACCAATATCCGGGCGCATAATCCGGACGTGCTGTTCCTGCCCAACTACTACAGCGAAGTGCCGCTGCAGGTGCAGCAGGCCCGGCGCCTGGGCTACACGGGCCACATCGTCGGCAGCGACAGCTGGGGCTACGAGGAAATCATCGCCCTGGGCGGCCAGTTCATGGAGGGCCTGTTCTTCTCCGCCCACTACGCGCCCGACATCGCCACTCCCGCGGCCCAGCGGTTCATCCAGGCGTACCAGGCTCGCTACGGCTCGGCGCCTGATGACGTGGCCGCGCTGACCTACGACTCCTTCGGGCTGCTGTTCCAGGCCATCCAGGACGCGGGCGTGGTGGACCGGGACGCCGTCCGCGACGCGCTGGCCCGCATCACCAATTACGAGGGCGTCACCGGCACCATGACGTTCACCGGCACCGGCGACCCCATCAAGAGCGCCGTCTTCATCCAGATCAAGGACGGCAAGTTCACGTACTACGACTCCATCGCACCGTAACGAAGCGCGGCCGCGCTTCGTTGGCCGTCGGACCGGGCGCCCGGCGTGGAAGCGCTGGGGCGTTCGGTCCGACCGACTTTATTCGTGTCGAATTTTCGCCTGACTGAAGCGGGGAGGTAGCCCGTTGACCTTTTGGTTGCAGCAGACGCTGAATGCCTTGCAGCTCGGCAGCATTTACGCGCTCATCGCGCTGGGCTACACGATGGTGTACGGCATTCTGCGGCTCATCAATTTCGCGCACGGCGACATTTTCATGGCCGGCGCGTTCCTGGGATTGGTGGGCGCGGCGGTGCTCAAGCTGCCGCTGGTTCTGACGATGCTGTTTTCGATGATCTGCACCGCCACCCTGGGCGTGCTCATCGAGCGGGCAGCCTACAAACCGCTGCGCAACGCGCCCCGGGTGTCCGCGGTCATTACGGCTCTCGGCATCGGCATCTTTTTGCAGCACTTCGTGCTGGCCACCGTGGGCGCGCAGCCCCGGCTGTTCCCCCTGCTGGTGCCGCTGAACATGTACAACCTGCCGGGCGGCGCCATGATTACCAGCGTGCAGCTGCTCATCTTCGGCGTGGCCGTGGTGCTGATGCTGGGCCTGGACTGGTTCGTGCGGCACACGCTGACGGGCATGGCCATGCGGGCCATCTCGTACGACCGCTCCGTGGTGCCCCTTATGGGCATTTCCGTGGACCGCATCATCTCGCTGACCTTTGCCATCGGCTCGGGGCTGGCCGCGGTCGGCGGCATTTTGTTCGGGCAGGCCTATCCCGTCATCGACCCGTACATGGGCATTCTGGTCGGGTGGAAAGCGTTCGTCGCGGCGGTGGTGGGCGGCATCGGCAACATCCGCGGCGCGATGCTCGGCGCCTACATTCTGGGCATGACCGAGATTTACGTGGCGGCGTTCCTGCCCAGCACGTACCGGGACTTCGTGGCCTTTTCGCTGCTGCTGCTCCTGCTCGTCTTCCGGCCGACGGGCATTCTCGGGCGCATCACGGCGCAAAAGGTGTGAGGGGAGAACACGTACGTGGGAGTACCGATCGGTATCGAATCGAGGCGGGCGCCCGGGTGGGCCGGCCGCCTGTGGGCGCCGGCGCTGGCGGTGCTCGGCTACGTGTTTGTGCTGACGGCGCCCCGCTACGGCCTGATCAATCCATATATTGAGTACGTCCTCATGCTCATCGGCATCAACATGATCCTCACCGTGAGCCTGAACCTGGTCAACGGCTTTATGGGCGAGTTCGCGGTGGGGCACGCAGGCTTTATGGCGGTGGGCGCGTACGTCAGCTCCATTTTGTCCGTGCGGGTGTTTCCGGCTGCGTGGGGGGTCTACGGCTTCCCGCTGGCGCTGGTGGGCGGCGGCATCGGCGCCGGCATCGTGGCG
>QGSR01000306.1 GCA_003387805.1 Bacillota bacterium
GGAGGGTCTGGGGCCCCGAGGCGGGGGGGGCGCACCGGGCGCCCATAATTTTGGGCGGGCCGCTGTACATGATGCTTTTGAGCTTTCCCATGGCGCTGCCCATCGCCGTCGGCTACGAGGTGGGGGCGGGACGTTTCAGCCACGCCCGCCAGTACAGCCTACTGGGCATCGGCGCCTCACTGCTGATGGCCACCGTGTCCGCCCTGGGCCTTGTGTTTTTCCGTGACGTGGTGGCCGGCTGGTACACGGGCGAGCCCGGCGTGCGGGCTTTGGTGGAGTCGTTCTTGTACTACGTCATTTTCTTCCAGATGTCCGACGCGGTGGCCGCGCCCGTTCAGGGGACGCTGCGCGGCTTCAAGGACGTCAACGTGACGCTGGTGGTGTCCATCGTATCGTTTTGGGTCGTGGGCCTGCCTGCGGGGTATGTACTGGCCAACTTTACCGATATGGGGCCCTACGGGTATTGGGTCGGCCTCATCACGGCGCTGGCCGCGGGCGCCGTGGGCCTGGCGCTGCGGCTGCAGTTCGTCTACCGGCGCGAAGGGCGCCGGGTGCGGGGCGAGGCGCCGGCGGCGTAGGGGCCGGGCCTGCACCGGCCCCGTACCGAGACCTGCGGTTTAGTTTATCTTCACCGTGACGGCCGTGGTTTCACCCAGCTCCACTTCCACGCCGTCGACGGCGCCGAAGCGGTCGCCCAGCTGCGCCTCGACACGGTAGCGCCCGGCGAACAGCAGCCGGGAGGTGAACGCGCCGCTCACGTTGGTCGTCTGCAGGTCCACCACCGCCATGTCGTCGCGCACGCGCACCGACGCTTTGGGCACCGGCCGTCCGGCGCCGTCCACGACGCGTCCGTGGATGCGGCCCGGTGGTTTGTGCTGAGTCAACGCCTTTCGTTCCTCCGGACAATTCTTTTGGCTGTTGTTGCTGCCTGGGGCGCCCGGCCGGCGTGGCGGCCGGCGCCTCGGCTTACGCACCGGCCAACGGGCCGGCGCCTCGGCTTACGCACTGGCCGACGGGCCGGCGCATCGACTACGCACCGGCCAACGGGACGGCGCATTGCCTACGCACCGGCCGGCGGGCCGGCGTATCGCCTACGCACCGGCCGACGGGCCGGCGTATCGCCTACGCACCGGCCGACGGGCCGGCGCATCGCCTACGCACCGGCCGACGGGCCGGCGCATCGCCTGGCCCACCGGCTGGCGCAGCGGCAAGTCTCCCTGAGGGCGGGGCGGAAGGCGGGCACCGTTGGCGACCCCCCTGGGGCCCCGCTGGCGGCCCCCGCTGGCGGCCCCACTGGCAGCCTGCTCAGTCTACGAGCTCCAGCACGATGGCTTCGCCTTGGCCGCCGCCGCTGCAGATGCTGGCCAGGCCGAACTGCACGCCGCGCTTTCGCATCTCGTGGGCCAACGTCAGCACGATGCGGGCGCCGCTGGCGCCGATGGGGTGGCCCAGCGCGATGGCGCCGCCGTTGACGTTGACGATTTCCGGATCCCACTCGCCCAGCCGGGTGCTGACGATGGTGACCACCGCGAAGGCTTCGTTGATTTCCACGAGGCCGATGTCTTTGCGGCCCAGGCCGGCTTTGGCCAGCGCTTTCTCCGCGGCCAGATGCGGCACGGTGGCCAGGTACGGCGGCTCGGCCGCGGCCGTGGCCCAGGAGCGCACGCGCACCATGGGCTTGAAGCCTTCCGCTCGGGCCTTGTCTTCGTTCATGAGGACGAGGGCCGCCGCGCCGTCGTTGATGCCCGGCGCGTTGCCGGCGGTGATGCAGCCGTTGGGGTCGAACACGGGCCGCAGTTTGGCCAGCTTCTCCAGGCTCGTGTCCCGCCGGGGGGCTTCGTCGGTGTCGACGGTTTCCGTGCCGCCTCGGACGGGAACTTCAACAGGTACGATCTCCTCGGCCATGCGCCCGCCGTCGATGGCCGCCAGCGCCCGCTGGTGGCTGCGCAGCGCCCATTGGTCCTGCTCTTCGCGGCTGACGTTGAATTCGCGGGCCATCTGCTCGCCGTGGTTGCCCATGTGGACGTCGCCGAAGGCGCACCACAACCCGTCGTGGATGACCGAGTCCAGCACTTGGCCGTGGCCCAGGCGGCGGCCCCAGCGGGCGTCCATCAGCAGCCCAGGGCCGCGGCTCATGCTTTCCATGCCGCCGGCCACGACGACGTCGGCTTCGCCGGCCCGGATAAGGGCGTCGCCCAGGTTCACGGCCCGCATGCCCGACGCGCATACTTTATTGATAGTTTCCGACGTGACGGTCTCGGGCAGCCCGGCGGCCATGCTGGCCTGACGGGACGGGATCTGCCCGGCGCCGGCTTGCACCACCATGCCCATGATGACGTTGTCCACGTCGGCCGGCCCGACGCCGGTGCGCTCCAGCGCCGCCCGGATAGCCGTGGCGCCCAGCTCGACGGCCGGTTTGTCCTTCAGTTTCCCGCCCAGCACGCCGAAGGGCGTGCGAGCGCCGCCCAAAATCACGGTGCGAGTCATGGCGTCCGCTCCTTGAAAGCGCATGATAGAGCCGAATTTCGATGCCTCGCAGGGGTCGTCCCGGCGAAGGCGCTGCATTCAATCTTACTCCTAGGACCGGGCGATCCCTGCCGGGGCAGCGGCCGGGCGGCGGGTGGCCTGCGGGCGGCCGGCGCTTGTACTGGCCGTGGCCGGTGCTTGTACTGGTCGTGGCCGGTGCTTGTACTGGTCGTGGCCGGTGCTTGTACTGGTCGTGGCCGGTGCTTGTACTGGTCGTGGCCGGCGGCGCGCCCCGCCAGAGGGTCGAAGTCGGGCGCCGATGGTCGCAAAACGGGTCGAACACTGTGACTGTGCCCCGT
>QGSR01000044.1 GCA_003387805.1 Bacillota bacterium
GGCGGGCCTGGACACCCGGGCGATGCTGGAGGCCGCGCGAGACGGCCGGCTGCAGGCGCTGTATCTGGCCTCGGCCAACCTGGCCGGCACCTTCCCCGACGAGCTGCTGGTGCGGGAGGCGCTGGAAAAGGTGCCGTTCCTGGTCGTGCAGGATCTGTTCCTGACCGAGACGGCCAAGTACGCCGACGTCATCTTGCCGGCGGCCGAGTTCCCCGCCAAGAGCGGCTCGTACACGAACTTTGAAGGCCGCGTCCAGTCCGTGGAGCGGGCCATGGACCCGGCGGGCGAGACGCGAACCGACGGCGACATTTTCCGGGCCGTCGCGGAAGCCATGGGCGAGAAGCTCGTCCCCTCGGAGCAGGAGTTCCGCTGGGAGATGCAGGAGCTGCTGGGGCGCGTGGCGCCGGAAGGCTTCGTCGGCGGCATCCCGGCGGACGTCCTGGCCGCGGCCGGGGACGAGGCCGGGGCCGACGCGGCGCCGGCCGACGGCGCGCTGCGGCTGGTGCCGGTGGACCGCCTCTACGGCGGCGGCGGCACGGCCCGCTTCGACCGCTGGTTCAGCTACGTGCAGCCCAAGCCCGAGGCCTTCATCCATCCCGACGACGCCCGGGCCCTTTCCCTGGCCGACGGCGACGCCGTGGAGCTGGGCGAGGGCGAAGCGGCCATCGTCTGCACGGTGCGCGTGGACGCGGACGTGCTGCCGGGCACGGTGCAAGTGCCCAGGGGCGTCGCCGATGCTCCGGTGCACCGCCTCCAGCGCGGCCGGGCGTTCCCGGCGGTGCGGCTGTCGCGGCGCGTGCTCGAGGAGGTTGGCTGATGAACGACTTGTGGATTTCCCTCGTGCAGTCGCTGATTCTCATCGTCGCGCTGCTGACGGTGTTCGCCGGGATGACGCTGGTGGAGCGCAAGCTGCTGGGGTACTTCCACTTGCGCGTCGGGCCGACCCGCACCGGGCCCTGGGGCCTGGCCCAGCCCATTGCGGACGCCATCAAGGCCTTCGTCAAAGAGGACGTGATCCCCGCGGGCGCCGACAAGTTCGTGTTCCGGCTGGCGCCGGTCATCTCCGTGTTCACGGCGCTGGCGGTGTGGTCGGTCATTCCCGTCGGGCCGCCCGTGGAGATCGGCGGGCGGGTGATTCCGCTGCAAGTGGCGGACCCCGCGGGCGGGGCGCTGGTGGCCCTGGCCTTTACCAGCCTGCACATTTACGGCGTGAGCTTGGCGGGCTGGGCGTCCCAGAGCAAGTATTCGCTCTTGGGGGCCATGCGGGCCGCGGCGCAGCTCATCAGCTACGAGCTGTCCATGGCCATGAGCATTCTCGGCGTCTTCATGCTGGCCGGGTCGCTGCGCCTGGCGGACATCGTGGCCGCCCAGTCGGACGTGGCGTTCATCTGGCTGCAGCCCGTGGGCTTTCTCATTTTCTTCATCGCCGGCGTGGCCGAAGTCGCGCGCATGCCCTTCGACTTGCCGGAGGCGGAGACGGAGCTGGTGGCGGGCTACAGCACCGAGTACAGCGGCATGCGCTTCGCCATGTTCATGATGGCCGAGTACCTCGGCATGATGAGCGTGTCCGCCATGGTGACGCTGCTGTACCTAAAGGGCTGGCACGGGCCGGCGTTCCTGCCGCCCGTCGCGTGGTTCCTGGTGAAAGTGGCGGCGCTGCTGTTCGTCTTCATCTGGCTGCGGGCCACCTTCGTCCGGGTGCGCTACGACCGCTTGATGGACTTCGGCTGGAAAGTGATGCTGCCGCTGTCGTTCCTGAACTTGGTCGTCACGGCGGCGGGCGTGGCGCTGTGGGGCTGAGCCGGGGCCGGATTAGGCGCGAGGAGTGATGCCGAATGTTGAAGGCGATCGCCCAGGGCATGGGAACGACCCTGCGCATTCTGTTCCGCAAGAAAGAGACCATCGCGTACCCGTACGAGAAGAAGCCGCGCTCCGAGCGGTTCCGCGGGCGCCACGAGCTGCGCCGCTACAGCAACGGGCTGGAGATGTGCATCGGCTGCGAGCTGTGCCAGGTGGCGTGTCCGGCGGCGGCCATTACCGTCATGCCCGCGGAAAACGATCCGGAACGCCCCAACTCGCCCGGTGAGCGCTACGCGTGGAAGTACGAGGTCGACATGCTGCGCTGCATTTTCTGCGGGCTGTGCGAAGAGGCGTGCCCGACCCAGGCGCTGCACCTGACGCAGGAAAACGAGCTGGCCGACTTTACCCGGGACAGCTTCATCTATGCCCGCGACCGCCTGGTCAACCAGCACACCAGCGACTTTACGGTGCCGGTGAACGTGTATCCCGAATACAACGGCTGGGTGCCCATGCACGACGGCGCGGACGGGCGCGAGACCGGCCGGGGCCCGCAGGCCTTGCGGGAGGCGGATAAGGCATGAGCGCGGTGGCCGTTGTCGCGGCGGTGCTGGCCGTGGCCGGCGGCGTGGGCGTCATCGCGTCGCGCCGGCCGGTGCGGTCGGTGCTGTCGCTGCTGCTGACGCTGCTGTCCCTGGCGGTGCTGTTTATCGGGCTGGGCGCCGAGTTCATCGGGCTCATCCAGATCATCGTGTACGCCGGCGCCGTCATGGTGTTGTTCGTCTTCGTCATCAGCTTGCTGAGCGCGAAGAACGAGCCGCTGGAACGGCCCGTGTCGCTGCTGCCCGGACAGGAGCGGTGGGGCGGGGTCGCGGCCGCGGTGCTGGCGGTGCTGCTCATCGTGGCCGGGCTGCGGCACGCGTACCCGGCGGCCCGGTCGGTGTTCGACGGGTACGGCGCGGTGCGGGCCTTCGGCGAAGCTTTGTTTTACGAACACGTTTTCGTGCTGCAGCTGGCGGCGCTGCTTCTCATGGTGGCCGTCGTCGGCGTCGTCATCCTGATCGCCCGCCGCAGCTGACGGCGGGCTCGCGCCCCCGGCCGGGAGCACGCGCAGCCCGGCCCGGGCGGGGCAGAGGAGGTTGGCGTCATTGCCCGGTTTTGCCATCGAAGGATACGTCATCGTCAGCGTCGTGCTGTTCGCGCTGGGCATCGCGGGCGTTCTCGTGCGGAGAAGCCCTCTGGTCATGCTGATGGCCATCGAGCTGATGTGGGGCGCGGCGGCGCTGCTGTTTCTGGCTTTCGCCCGGCAGTTCGCCCTGATGGACGGGCACGTGTTCTCTTTCTTGATTCTCGTCGTGGGCGCGGCCGAGGCCGCCATCGGCCTGGGCCTCATCGTTCTGCTCTTCCGGGCGAGGGAAGCGGTGGACGTGGACGAGGTGCGGGAACTGCGCGGCTAGACCGGGTCGGGGCCTGCCGCGGCCGGTGCGGCCGGCGGGTCCGGACCGCGTGAAAGAGGGGTAAGTCGGTGGAATACAACTGGTTGCTCATACTCATACCGGGCCTGCCCTTGCTCGGCGCCGCGCTCATCGCCGCAGGCGCTCAGGGCCGCTGGAACCGCTCTTTCCTGGCTGCATTGGGCTGCACCGCCGTGTTTCTGGCCTTCGTGGCGACGGTCCTCGTGCGGCTGCAGTACAACGCGGCGGCGCCTTTCGGCAGCGTGCACATGCCGCTGTGGTCCTGGGGCGTGGACGGCGTCGGCCTGGGGCTGCTGGGCGATTCCATCTCCACGTGGTTCGCGCTGGTCGTCACAGGCGTGGGGTTTTTGATTCATTTGTACTCGGCCGCGTACATGGCCGATGATCCGAGCTATCCCAGGTTTTTCGCGAAGCTGAACTTCTTCATCTTCGCCATGAGCGTGCTGGTGCTGGCCGACGGCTTCGTGGGCATGCTCATCGGCTGGGCCAACGTGGGCGTCGCGTCGTACCTGCTCATCGGCTTCTGGCACGCGCGGCCGGCCGCGGCCGCGGCGGCCAAGAAGGCGTACTGGGTCAACACGGTGGGCGAGATCGGCCTGATTTTGGGCGCGATCGTCATGCTCCAGCACTTTGGCAGCCTGTACTTCGCCGACGTGCTGCCGCAGGCGTGGTTCGCGCCGCAAAACGTGCTGAACGCGGTGGCGCTGCTGCTGCTGGCCGGCGCGGTGGCCAAGTCGGCCCAGCTGCCGCTGCACGTGTGGCTGCCGGACGCGATGCAAGGGCCGACGCCGGTCAGCGCCCTCATCCACGCGGCCACCATGGTCACCGCCGGCGTGTATTTGGTCGTGCGGGCCTATCCGATTTTCGAGGCGGCGCCGTGGGGCTTGCCCGCGGTGGCGCTGGTGGGCATCGGCTCGGTGCTGTTCGGCGCGCTGGCCGCCCTGGGCCAGAACGACATCAAGCGGGTGCTGGCCTTCTCCACCATGAGCCAGGTGGGCTACATGATGCTGGGCGCGGGCGTGGGCGCGTATTCGGCGGCGCTGTTTCACTTCGCCACCCACGCGTTCTTCAAGGCGCTGCTGTTCCTGGGCGCCGGCGTGGTGATTCACCGCTTCGGTGGTGAACAGGACATTCGCAAAATGGGCGGGCTGGGCAAGAGCCACCCGTTCGCGTACTGGACGTTCCTCATCGGCACGCTGGCCCTGGTGGGCCTGCCGCCGCTGGCCGGCTTCTACAGCAAGGACGCCATCGTCGTCGGCGCCCTCATGGCCGGGCGGCCGTGGCTTTGGGCGCTGGCCGTTGTCGGTGCCGGGCTGACGGCGTTTTACATGATGCGCCTGTTTGCGCTGGTGTTTACGGGCGACAGCCCGGAAGTGGCCGCGTTCCAGCGGGGCGAAGGGGCCCGGCAGGCGGCCGCGGCTGCGGAAGCGGGCGTGGGCCGTTCCCGGCCCGTGCCGCCGCTGAAGATGGTGCCGCTGGTGGTCTTGACGCTGCTGTCCATCGTCGGCGGCTTCTTCGCCATGCCTGACCTTTCGGGCGTGCCCGGCGCTGCCGAGGGCGCGCGGCTGGCCGCGCCGCCGGCCCACGAAGCGGCGGTGGCCGGCCGGGTGCTGACCGAGAGTTCCGCGGCGACGCTGACCATCGCGCTGCTTTTGGCAGTGTCCGTCATCGGCGGCGGCCTGGCGCTGCAGCGCTTCGGTCCCAAGCGCGCGCCGCAGACCGCGGAGAGCGGCTTCGTGAAGGCCGCGGGCGCGGGCTTCTATTTTGACGATTTCTACCGGGCCGTCTTCGTGCGCCCGCTGCGGGCCACGGCCGGCTTCGTGGGCGACGTGACGGAACCGCACGTCATCGACGGCGCGGTGAACGGTGTGGCGCGCCTCGCGGCCACGCTGTCGGGCGCGGTGCGGCGCGTGCAGAGCGGCTACGTGCGCCGCTACGCGCTGGCGCTCATGGCGGGCGTGGCCGTGGTGCTGATCTACTTCGTCCTGATGGTCTGACATTGGCTTGCCTCTGGGGCGGGGCGCGGGCGCCGCCCTTTGGAATGGAGGAGTCGCTGTGCCCGGGATAACGGACCTCAACATTATCGCTCCTCTGGTGGCGCTGACCGCCGGCGGGCTGGTCGTCATCGTGGCCGACCTGGTGACGCCGCGGCGGCTGGCCCGGCCGTGGACGTACGGCGTGGCCGCGGCCGCGGTGCTGGTGACGGCCTGGTACGTCGCGGACGCGTGGCAGGCGGTGCAGGCGGGGCCGCTGACGGCTTTCGCCGGCGCGGTGGTGGTCGACAAGCTGAGCGTGGCCCTCGCGGGCTTCTTGCTGGTGGCCGCGCTGTCCGTGGTCCTGATGAGCGCCGCCGACCGGGAGCGGGACATGTCAGGCTTTTTGTCGCTCATCCTGCTGGGCGCGGCCGGCATGACGGTGCTGGGCGCCGCCGGCAGCCTGATGGTCCTGTTCGTCTCGCTGGAAGTGTTCTCCCTGGGCTTGTACGCGCTCATCGCGTTTCACCGGGAGCGGTCCGAGGCCCGGGAGGGCGCGTTCAAGTATTTCCTTCTGGGTTCGGTGGCGTCCGGCTTTCTTCTGTACGGTTTCGCGCTGATGTACGGCGCGACGGGAACCCTGTCGCTGGCGGGCCTGGCGGAGTATGCGGCGGCGGGCGCCATTTCGCCCCTGTATCACGGGGGCTTCGCCCTGGCCGTCGTCGGGTTCGCCTTCAAGCTGGCGCTGGTGCCGTTCCACATGTGGGCGCCGGATGCGTACCAGGCGGCCACGCCCGCGGTGACGGCCTTTATGGCCGTGGGCACGAAGGGCGCTGCGCTGGCAGCGCTGGCGCGGTTCGCCTGGGCCGCGGTGCCGCATGATCCGCAGCTCGCGGGCAAGTACATGGCGCCGCTGGCGGTGCTGGCGGTGCTCAGCATGCTGGCGGGCAGCCTGTCGGCCCTTTTCCAGAACAACCTGAAGCGGCTGTTGGCGTACTCGGGCATCACCCACGCGGGCTACCTGCTCATTCCCATCATCGCCCTGCAGGACAACGGCATGCGCCTGACCGTGTTTTATCTGTTCGGATACATGTTCATGACGCTGGGCGCCTTTGCCGTCATCACGGCGCTGCAGTTCCGCGGCGAGCAGGGCGACGACTTGCTCGCGAACGAGGGCCTCTGGCAGCGGCGGCCTTGGATGGCGGGTCTGCTGGCCTTCTTCTTCCTGGCCATGGCGGGCATGCCGCCCACCGCGGGGCTCACGGGCAAGCTGCTGCTCATCGGCGGCGGTCTGCAGGCCGGCGCCGGCGGCCTCATTGCCACGCTTATCGTCAGCACGGCCATCTCGGCCTACGCGTACCTGCGGGTCGTTTTGGCCGCGTTCCGGCCCGCGGGGGCGGGGCGGGATGAGGCCACGGCCGCGGCCATGGCGCCCATGGGCGGCGGCGACGGTACCGACGCGCCCTCGCCGTGGTCCAGCGCGTGGATCGATGTGGGGCTGGGCGTCGTGCTGGTGACGGCCGTGGCGGGCACGCTGGCCTTGGGCGTGTTCCCGGAGACGCTGCTGTCCGCGCTGGAAGGGCTGCTGCCGCCGCGATGACGCCGCCCGGATCCGTGTATGACGCCGCCGCCTCCGGGGGCGGACGGGCGGCGGGCGCAGAAGGCGCGCCGGCGCCGGCGCATCGGCTCATCGCCATCGGCCCCGGGGCGCCGCCGGAGCTCTTGGCCCTAAGCCCGGCCATCGCCGAGGCCGTGGCCCAGTCGGTAGGCGCGGGGGAGGCGCCGCCCACCGTCGTCATCCGGCGCCAGGCGCCGTACGCGCTGCTGGGGCCGAAAGACCGGCGGCTGCCCCGGCTGCAGGCGGGCGTGGACGTGCTGCGCCGGGCGGGCTTGCCGGTGTACGAGCGCATCGCGGGCGGCACCGTCGTTATCCTGGACGAAGGCTGTCTGAGCTTCGCGGTGAGCGAGCCGTGCCGGGACTTTACGGCCGTCCACCGCAACTTCGACCGCCTGACGGAAGGCGTCCGGCGGGGACTGCGCCGGCTGGGCGTCGAGGCGGAATTCGGCGAGGCGCCGGGCTCCTTCTGCCCGGGACCGTACGATCTGCTGGCGGGCGGCCGCAAGATCGCCGGCATCGCCCAGGCCATGCGGCGCGGGTTCGCCATGGTGTCGGGCATGCTGATCGTGTCGCAGGACCCCGTCTACGTGACGAACTTGCTCAACGAGTTTTACGCGGCGGCCGGCGGCACGCCGGACCTGGTGCCGGACCACGTGGTGACGCTGTCGGATTTGGTCGGGCGGCGGCTCGGCCTGGACGAAGTGGAGGACGCGCTGAAGGCGGGGTTCGCGGAGGTGCATCCTTACGTTCCGGCTCTGCCCACCGAGGCCGAACTGGAGCGGGCCCGGCGCCTGGCGGCGGAACGGCGTCTGGCGTAGCACCGCCGGCGGCCCCGGCGGGAGAAGGGCAGTACGGGGCGCGGAGACGCAGACGCGGCGCAGGCGGCCCGGGAGAAGCGGGCGTGCGCCGGAGGAAACTGACCGGAGAGAAGGAGTCTCGCAATGGCACTGCTTAGAGAAGAGGCGCTGGAATACCATTCCAAAGGGCGCCCCGGGAAAATCGAGATCCGGGTGACCAAGCCCGCCTCGACCCAGAGGGATTTGTCGCTGGCGTATTCGCCGGGCGTCGCGTACGCGGTCCAGGCGGTGGCGGACGACCCCGAGGCCGCGTTCCGCTACACCGGCAAAGGGAACCTGGTGGCCGTCATCTCCAACGGCACGGCGGTGCTGGGCCTGGGCAACGTGGGCGCGCTGGCCGCCAAACCCGTCATGGAGGGCAAAGGCGTTCTGTTCAAGCGCTTCGCCGACATCGACGTGTTCGACATCGAGCTGAACGTGACGGACACCGAGGAGTTCATCCGGGTGGTCAAGGCGCTGGAACCCACCTTCGGCGGCATTAACCTGGAGGACATCCGCGCGCCCGAGTGCTTCGTCATCGAGGAGCGGCTGCGGGAAGAGCTGGACATTCCGGTGTTCCACGACGACCAGCACGGCACCGCGATCATCGCCGGCGCGGCGCTGATCAACGCGCTGGAGCTGGTGGACAAGAAGATGGACGAGATCAAGGTCGTCATCAACGGCGCGGGCGCGGCGGGCATCGCGACGGCCAAGTTCTTCATGGAGCTGGGCGTGCCCAAGCAAAACTTGTGGCTGCTGGACTCGCAAGGCGTCATCTACGCCGGCCGCGAGGAAGGCATGAACGAGTACAAGGCCGAGTTCGCCCAGGAGACCGACGACCGCACCCTGGCCGACGTCATGAAGGGCGCGGACGTGTTCATCGGGCTGTCGGTGGCCGGCGCGGTGACGCCGGAAATGGCGCGGAGCATGGCGGACAAGCCCATCATCATGGCGTTGGCCAACCCGGACCCGGAAATTCCTTACGAAGTGGCCAAGGAAGTGCGGCCTGACGCCATCGTGGCCACCGGCCGCTCGGACTATCCGAATCAGGTCAACAACGTGCTCGGCTTCCCGTTCATCTTCCGGGGCGCGCTGGACGTGCGGGCCCGGGCCATCAACGAGGCGATGAAAGTCGCGGCGGCCAAGGCCCTGGCCGAGCTGGCCCGCCAGCCGGTGCCCGACGTGGTGCTGCGGGCGTACGGGCTCAAGGCGCTGTCCTTCGGCCCGGATTACATCATTCCGAAGCCCTTTGACCCGCGGGCTTTGTCGTGGGTGGCGCCGGCGGTGGCCCGGGCGGCCATGGAGACAGGCGTGGCCCGGGTGCAGCTGGACATCGACGAGTACCGGCGGGAGCTGGCGGCCCGCTTCGGCAAAGGCCGGGAGATTCGCCGGGTCATTTTGCAAAAGGCCCAGACCGACCCGAAGCGCATCGTGTACGCGGAAGGCGAGGAGCCCCGCATCATCCGGGCCGCGGCCATCGTGCAGCAGGAGCGCATCGGCCGGCCGATATTGCTGGGCGACCCGGAGGTCATCCGGCAAAGGGCCCGCGAGCTGGGTATCACCGCCGAGCTGGAGGCGGTCGACCCCGCCCGGCATCCGCGGCGCCACGAGTACGTGGAGCATCTGTACCAGCTGCGGCAGCGGCGCGGCATGACCCGCCGGGACGCCGAGCGGCGGGCCCTGGAGCCGTACTACTTCGGCTGCCTCATGGTGAAAGCCGGCGACGCGGACGCCTTCGTGGGCGGCATGACGGCCCACTATCCCGACGTCATCCGGCCCGCGCTGCATGTGTTCCAGACGAAGCCCGGCGTCACCCGGGTCGCGGGGATGTACGTCATGTCGGTGCGGGACAACACGTACTTCTTCACCGACGCGACGGTCAACATCGATCCGACCGCGGAGGAGCTGGCGGACATCGCCATCCTGGCCGCGGACACGGTGAGCCGCTTCGGCATCGAGCCGCGGGTGGCCATGCTGTCGTTCTCCAATTTCGGCTCCGCGGACCATCCGCGCTCCCGCAAAGTGCGGGAAGCGGTGGAGATCGTCCACCGCCGCCGGCCGGCCCTGTACATCGACGGCGAAATGCAGGCCGACACCGCGGTGGTGCCGGAGATGCTGGAGGACTACCCCTTCTCCAAGCTGGTGGGCAGCGCCAACGTACTGGTGTTCCCGAGCCTGGAGGCGGCCAACATCGCCTACAAGCTGCTGGCGCGGCTGGGCGAGGCTGAGGCCATGGGCCCCATCCTCATGGGCCTGAACGCGCCGGTGCACGTGCTGCAGCGGGGCGACGACGTGGACGACATCGTCAACATCAGCGCGGTGGCCGTCATCGACGCGCAGGAGCAGCAGGAGACCGAACGCCCGGAGGTCGTGGATCCGGACTGACGGCGGCGGCGCAGCCGGCGCCCCGCCGGCGGGCGAAGCAGAGGTCATCAAAAACCGCGGACCGCGCGGCGGTCCGCCGTTTCGTACGGGCCGGCCCGGGGCCGGGCGCCCGCCCCCGGCCCGTTACCCGCCCGCGGGCAGCGTCAGGT
>QGSR01000307.1 GCA_003387805.1 Bacillota bacterium
CCCCGGCGGGGCCGGGAATCGGCCCGGGGGGGTGGGGGCGGGGGGGGAGCGCGGGGCCTTGGGTTTCGAGCGGAGGCCGGCGGGGGCCGGCGCCGCCGGCCACGCCGACACCGCCGGCACTGCCGACACTGCCGACACCGCCGGCGGAGGATTTGCCGTGGAGCTCACGGCGCCGGGGCGCACCGTCATTTGGGGGAATAAAGTGATTGACGCGGCCTTCATCGAGCCGCCGCCCGCGGGCGCCCGGCCGGGCCCCGATGAAGCGTGGCTGGACTGGGACCGCTTGTCGCCGCCGCTGACGGCGCGCACGTGGCGGCCGGGAGATCGCATGCGGCCGCTGGGGCTGGGAGGCACGAAAAAACTGCAGGATTTGTTCGTGGATGCGAAAATTCCCGCGGCGGTGCGTAGGCGCCTGCCCGTCATCGCGGACGCGGAGGGGATCGTGTGGGCCGCCGGGCGCGTCGACGAGCGCGCGGCCGTCGGGCCGCGGACGCGGCGCGTGCTGCGATTGCAAATCGCATCGTTGTAACGCGCTGCGGATCATGCTATAATGAATGGGCGAAAATATGGCACCTGGGTTCGTGCTTGTGTGATTCGCTCGTCAAGGACCGCGCCTGGACGATGCCAGCCGATCCCCGCCGGTTCGGCGGGTGGAGGCGGCGCCCGAGGCGCGATTTGTTTTTCGTTGTTGCCCGGCGAGGGGAGGACGCCTTTTGAACCGATTTCTTAGAGGTATCGGCATTTACCTCATCATCGCGATTGTCGCGGTATCCATCGTCAGCAACCTGTATCCGTCGCAGGAGCGGCGGCAGGAAGTTTCCTTTTCGGAATTCATGCAGTGGGTGACCGCGGACCGCGTGCAGTCCGTGGTCATCATCGGCGAGCAGTTGGTGGAAGGCCGCCTGAAGGACGGCACGCAGTTTGCCACGTACGTGCCCGTGGGGACCACCAACCTGGGCCAGCTGCTCATCGAGCGGGGCGTGAACGTGGACGCGCGGCCCGAGCCGCCCGCGCCCTTCTGGGTGACATTCCTGCCGCACCTGCTGACCATCGGCATTTTCATCGTCGTGTGGCTCTTCATCATCAACCAGATGCAGGGCAGCGGCAACCGCGCCATGTCCTTCGGCAAAAGCCGCGCCAAGCTGCACACCGAGGAGCGCACCAAGGTGCGGTTCGAGGACGTGGCGGGCTTGGACGAGGCCAAGGAAGAGCTGCAGGAAGTCGTGGAGTTCCTGAAGCACCCGAAGCGCTTTGCGGACCTGGGCGCCAAGATTCCGAAGGGCGTGCTGCTGGTGGGCCCGCCCGGCACGGGCAAGACGCTCCTGGCCCGGGCGGTGGCCGGCGAGGCCGGCGTGCCGTTCTTCAGCATCAGCGGCTCGGACTTCGTCGAGATGTTCGTAGGCGTGGGCGCTTCGCGGGTGCGGGACCTGTTTGAGACCGCCAAGAAGAACGCGCCGTGCATCGTCTTCATTGACGAGCTGGACGCGGTGGGCCGGCAGCGGGGCGCGGGCCTCGGCGGCGGACACGACGAGCGGGAGCAGACGCTTAACCAGATGCTGGTGGAGATGGACGGCTTCGAGTCCAACACGGGCATCATCGTCATGGCGGCCACCAACCGGCCCGACGTGCTGGACCCGGCGCTGCTGCGGCCGGGCCGCTTCGACCGGAAGATTTTGGTGGACCGCCCGGACGTGAAGGGCCGCGAGGCCATTTTGCGGGTGCACGCCCGCAACAAGCCGCTGGCCGACGACGTGTCGCTGGAAGTGCTGGCCCGGCGCACGCCCGGCTTCTCGGGCGCGGATCTGGAAAGCGTCATGAACGAAGGCGCGATTTTGGCGGCGCGGCGGGGCCGCAAAGAGATTACCATGGCGGACCTGGAAGAGGCCGTCGACCGGGTCATGATGGGCCCGTCCCGCAAGAGCCGCATTTTGACGGAGCGGGTCAAGGAAGTGTACGCGTACCACGAGGCGGGCCACGCCATTGTCGCGCACTTCCTGCCCAACGCGATGCCGGTCCACAAGGTGACCATCGTAGGCCGCGGCATGGCCGGCGGGTACACGCAGTTCCTGCCCGATGAGGACCGCGGGTACCTGCTGACCCGCTCGGAGCTTATGGACGAACTGGCCACGGCTCTGGGCGGCCGGGCCGCCGAGGAGCTGAAGTTCAACGAGATTAGCACCGGCGCCAAGGGGGACCTGGAGCAGGTCACCAGCATGGCCCGCAAGATGGTCATGGAGTGGGGCATGAGCGAGCGGCTCGGGCCGCAGGCCTTCGGCCGGCCAATGGAGGAGAACATCTTCCTGGGCCGGGACATCGCCCGGGACCGCAACTACAGCGAAGACGTGGCGGCGGCCATCGACGAAGAGGTGTCGGCCATTATCGAGCAGGCCCACATGACGGCCCGCGAGATGCTGCAGAAGCACTGGGACAAGGTCGAGGCCGTGGCCGAGGCGCTGATGGAGCACGAGACCCTGGACCGCCGGGCGTTCCTGGAAATCATCGGCGAGAAGGAACTGGCCGAGAAAGAGGCCGAAGAGGAAGCCCGCATCCTGGCCCAGACGACGAAGGGCGCGGCCAAGGCCGAGGCCGCGGCGGCCATCAAGACGGCCGGCGAAGACGGCGGCAAAGCCGTGGGCGACCCGCTGGAGCGGGTGCTGGAGAAGGGGAAGACGCCGAAGCCGGCTATCGGCCTGGAGTAGGACGGTTGTCGGCCCTGCCCGGGCCGGCGCCGCAGGCCCGCCGCTGGCGCCTGGCCGCCGGCTGCGCCGCCCGCCGGCACCGCCGCCACGCCGACTGGGCCCGCCGGCCCCCCCCCCA
>QGSR01000045.1 GCA_003387805.1 Bacillota bacterium
GGATGGTGGAGCCGGAGCCTGCCGCGGTGGTCGTCGTCGCATCCCCGGACGGGTGGACGGCGCCGCCGGCCGGCGGCGCCGCGGTGGCCGCCGCGTCGCCGCTGGCCGCCTTCGGCGAATGGCTGCACGCGCGCATCAGCAGCACCGCGGAAGCCGGCGGGAGGGACCCGGGGCGCTGACGGCCCGCAGCCGGGCCGGCTTTTCACCGGGCCGGCGGACGCGGGCTTCGGCGGCGCGGAGGAGGGAATCCTTTGGCCGGGCGCAGCCGGCTGCCCCACGCTTCGGTCCGGGCCCGCATCGCGGTGTTGTTCCTCCTGGCTGCGGCCGCCGCGGCGGGACTGGCCGGGCGGCTGGCTTATGTGCAGATCTTGCGGCACCATCACTTCTCGTCGCTGGCTATGGAGCAGCGGCTGCGGGGCGTCCCCGCGGACCCGCTGCGCGGCCCGATTTTTGACCGGAATATGAACGAGCTGGCCGTCAGCGTCAGCTCGGATGCGGTGTACGTGCGGCCGGCGGAAATCCCCGACGCGCGGGAGACCGCGGCGATTCTGGCCGCCATGCTGAGCCTGGACTACGACGACGTGCTGGAGCGGCTGCGCAGACCCCAGGCGGAGGTGTGGATCAAGCGCCGGGCCAGCGCGGACGAAGCCCGGGCCGTGCTGGAAGCGGGCTTGCCCGGCGTGTACCTGGCCCAGCGCACCGCCCGTCTGTATCCGTTCGACGGCCTGGCCGCCCACGTCTTGGGCATCGTGGGCGTCGACAACCAAGGGCTTGAAGGGCTGGAGCTGTACTACGACGACGTGCTGCGGGGCACGCCGGGACGGGTCGTGTCCGAGCGGGATGCGGCGGGCCGCGTCATTCCCATCGGGCGGACCGACTACGTGCCGCCGGTGGACGGGCGGGGCCTGGTCCTGACCATCGACGCGGCCATTCAGGCGGCGGCCGAGCGCGAGCTGGCCCGCGCGTGCATCGCGACGCTGTCGGAGTACTGCGCGACCATCTGGATGGACCCGAGAAACGGGCACATCCTGGCCATGGCGCTGTATCCCGGGTTCAACCCCAACGTCCCCGGCGACTATCCCGCGTCGGTGCGGCGCAACCGCATCGTCACCGACCAGTTCGAGCCGGGCTCGACGTTCAAGATCGTCACCGCCGCCGCGGCGCTGGAAGAAGGCGTGGTCGCGCCCGACGAACACTTTTTCGACGCCGGCTACATCGAAATCGGCGGCGGGCGCGTGCACTGCTGGCGGGGCGGCGGCCACGGCAGCCTCACCTTCGCGGAGGCGGTAGCCCACTCGTGCAACCCCGTGTTCGCCGAGCTGGGCGGCCTGCGGCTGGGACCCGAGGGGTTTTACCCGTACGTGCGGGCGTTCGGCTTCGGCCAGCGCCTGGGCATCGACTACCCGGGCGAGGCCGGGGGCATCGTGCCCGTGCCGGGCCGGCTGGCCCACGGCGAGATCTTGCAGTGGGCCAACGTGGGCTTCGGCCAGGGCATCGCGGTGAGCCCGCTGCAGCTGGTGACGGCCCTGGCGGCCATCGCCAACGGGGGCGTGCGCATGCAGCCGCAGCTGGTGCAGGGCATCTTCGACCCGGCCACGGGCCGCGTGACGCCGGTGCGCCCGCAGCCCGTGCACCGGGTGGTCAGCGAGGCCACGGCCCGCGTGTTTCTGGAGATGCTGCGGGAAGCGGTGGAGACGGGATCGGGAGCGGCCGCGGCCATTCCCGGCTACGCGGTCGGGGGCAAGACCGGCACGGCCCAAATCGCCGAAGGCGGCGTCTACACGGAAAAGCGCATCGCCTCCTTCTCCGGCGTCGTGCCGGTGGACGATCCGCGGCTGGTGGGGCTGGTGGTCCTCTACGACCTGAAGCCGCGCCCGGCCTACGGCGGCGTGCACGCGGCGCCGGTCTGGCGGGCCATCGCCGAAACGGCCCTGGAACGGCTGGGCGTGCCGCGCGGCGACTCCGTTCCCGATGAGGCGGAAACGGCGCTGGTGCGGGTGCCCAACGTGCAAAATCTGCCCGTGGCCGAGGCCGAGGCGGTGCTGCGGGCCGCGGGCCTGGTGCCCGCCTATGACGGGTCCGGCACGTACGTGCTGGACCAGACGCCGGTGCCCGGCGCGCGGGTGCCGGCCGGCACCGCGGTGGCCCTGGACTTTTGGGAGGTGCCCGACCACTGGCGCGGGCCCGCGACGGTGCCCGACGTCCGCGGCCTGACGCTGCGGCAGGCCGCGGAAACACTGGCCGACGCGGGGCTGGTGCTGGAGATCGACGGGGAAGGCCTGGCCGTCGACCAAAACCCGCCTCCGGGCGAAACGGTCATGCGCGGCAGCCGCGTGCGGGTGCGCTTTGCGCCGCCCGGGTGAAAATAAAGGCGATCGCGGCAGGAAACGCTGAGGACGGTGCCGTATTCGCGGAGGAGCGCACGGGAGGTTTCCATGGATTTACACGAGTTGCTGCAGCACTTGCCTCGTTTTGAAATCGTGCGGCCGGCGGCCGCCGGGCCCGTAGCCGGGCTGGCGTACGACTCGCGCGAAGTGCAGCCCGGGGACGTCTTCGTCTGCTGGAAAGGGCTGCGGCACGACGGTCACGACTACGTCGCGGAAGCGTACCGCCGCGGCGCCGTGGCCGCGGTGGCCGAGCGGCCCGTGCCCGGCGAGGGCGGGCTTGTGATCGTGCCCGACGGCCGCGAAGCGCTGGCCCTTTTGTCCGCGGCGTTTTACGGCTTCCCGTCCCGCCGCCTGCGCCTCATCGGCGTCACCGGCACCAACGGCAAGACGACGACGACGCATCTCATTAAAGCCGTTCTGGAACAGGCCGGGCACAAAGTGGGCCTCATCGGTACCATCCACCACCTGATCGGCAACGAGGTGCTCCAGCCGCACCGCACCACGCCGGAATCGCTGGATTTGCAGCGGCTGCTTTTTCAGATGGCCGAGCGCGGCATGGAGTACGCGGTGATGGAGGTGTCGTCCCACGCGGTGGTCCTTAAGCGCACGCTGGGCGCCGAGTTCGACGTGGGCGTCTTTACGAACTTGTCCCTGGACCACCTGGATTTCCACGGCAGCCTGGACAACTACGCCGAGGCCAAGGCCCGTTTTTTCGAGGCGCTGGGCGCGGACGCGACCAAGCCCAACAAGGCCGCGATCATCAACATGGACGACGCGCGGGCGCCCCTCATGCGCGACCGCTCGCGGGTGCCGGTCATCGGCTACGGCATCGACACCGAGACCGACTGGACCGCCCGCAGCGTGCAGGTGCGCCCCGAAGGCGTCTCCTACGAAGCGAAGACGCCCGCGGGCGTGCTGTCGCTGCGGCTGCAGCTGACGGGCCGCTTCAACGTGTACAACTCCCTGGCCGCGGCCGCGGTGGGCCGGCACGAGGGCGTGCCGCTGCCCTTCATCCGCACCGCGTTGGAGCAGGTGCCGGGCATCCCGGGCCGGCTGGAACGCATCGACCGGGGCCAGCCCTTTACGGTGCTGGTGGACTACGCCCACTCGCCGGACAGCCTGGAGAACGTGCTCAATACGTGCCGCTCCTTCGCCGCGGGCCGTGTCATCGTCGTCTTCGGCGCCGGAGGCGATCGGGACAAGGAAAAGCGCCCGTTTATGGGCGAAGTCGCCGCGCGCCTCGCGGATGTGGTCATCATTACTTCGGACAACCCCCGCAGCGAACGGCCCGAGGACATCGCCCGGCAGATCGAGGCGGGCGTGCTGCGGGCCGGCCAGCGGCCGGGCGGCTACGAGATCGTCATCGAGCGGCGGGACGCCATCCGCCGCGCCATCGAGGCGGCGCGCCCGGGGGACATCGTCCTCATCGCCGGCAAGGGCCACGAAACGACACAGGAGTTTCACGACCGCACCATTCACTTCGACGACCGGGAAGAGGCCGCTCGCGCACTGAAGGAGCGGTTCGGCGATGGATCCGCGGACGCTTGAGCAGCTGGCCCAAGACGCGGCGGGCGTGCTGGCGCAGGGCCATCCGCACACGGTCATTCGCAGCGTTTCCACCGACAGCCGGACCATCGGACCGGACCAGCTGTTCATTCCGCTGGCGGGCCGGCGGTTCGACGGGCACGCCTTTCTTCCGGACGCGGCCGCCCGGGGCGCCGCCGCGGCCTTGGTGCGGCGCGGCGCCGTCCCGCAGGAGGCGTGGCCGAAGGGCATGGGCGTCATCGTCGTCGATGACACCCTGGCCGCGCTGCAGCGGCTGGCCGCGGCCCAAAGGAGCCGGCTGCAGGGCACCGTGACCGCGGTGACGGGCAGCGTCGGCAAGACGACGACCAAGGACATGCTGGCCGCCATCGGGCGGGTGCGGGCCCGGCTCGTCGCGACGAAGGGCAACTTCAACAACGAGATCGGCTTGCCGCTGACCGTGCTGGAAGCCGACGAAACGACGGAACTGCTGGTTCTGGAGATGGGCATGCGCGGCGCCGGAGAAATCCGCGCCCTCGCGCGCCTCGCCCGTCCCCACGCGGGGATCGTCACCAACGTGGGCCCGGTGCACGTGGAACGGCTGGGCGGGCTGGAGGGCATCGCCGCGGCCAAGCGGGAACTGGTGGAGGAGCTGCCCGCGGACGGCGTCGCGGTGCTGAACGGCGACGACCCGCCGGTGCGGGGCATGGCGGACGGCGCGCCTTGCCGGGCCGTCTTCTTCGGGCTCTCCAAGGACAATGACGTGCGGGCCGCGGCGGTGGAAAGCTTCGGAGAGCGGGGCAGCCGCTTCGTTCTGCAATACGGCGGGCGAGAGCGGGCGGTGGCGCTGCCCGTGCCCGGGCGGCACCACGTCATGAACGCGCTGGCGGCCGCGGCCGCGGCGCTGGCGATAGGATTCGACCTGGACGACGTGGTGCGCGGCCTGGCCGCGGCCCACGAGCAGCGCAGCGCGATGCGCACCGACGTGACGCTGACCGAAGGCGGGGTCCGGGTCGTCAACGACGCCTACAACGCGGGCCCCGCCTCCATGGCCGCCGCCCTGCAGCTGCTGAGCGAGCTTCAGGCGGACCGCCGGGTGGCCGTGCTGGGGGACATGCTGGAGCTCGGTCCCTTGGCCGAGCAGGCCCACGCCGAGGTGGGGAAGGAGGCGGCCCGGCTGGGCGTGGACGTGCTCATCGCGGTAGGCCGCTGGGGTCCGGTCATGGCCCGATCCGCCGCGGCCGCGGGATTGCGGGATGAAAACGTCCACGTCTGCCGGGACGCGGCCGAGGCCGCGGCGCTGGCCCGCCGGCTGGTGCGGCCCGGCGACGCGGTGCTGGTCAAAGCGTCCCGGGGCGTGATGCTGGAGCAGGTCGCGGAGCGGCTGCTCCAAAGCTCCAGGGAAGTTCGTCACGGAGGGGGGGAGCCCGAGGGATGACCGTCGTCATTTATCCGGCCGCACTGGCGTTTCTTGTCGCTGCGGTGCTGGGCCGCCCGCTGGTCGCTTGGCTGCGGCGCCTGAAGCTGGGCCAGGTGGTGCGCGCCGACGGACCCCGGACGCACTTGAAAAAGTCGGGCGTGCCTACCATGGGCGGCGTGCTCATCGTGGCCGCGGCGCTGGCGGGCACCGTGGCCTTCGTCGCGGACCTGAAAAGCGCGTGGCCGCTGCTGCTGGCGCTGCTGGGCTACAGTTTCATCGGCTTGTTCGACGACTTGTCCAAGCTGGTGGCCAACCGGTCTCTCGGGCTGAAGGCCCGCCATAAACTGATTTTGCAGGCCGCGGTGGCGCTGATCGTGGCCTTCGCGGCGCTGGGCCGCGTGGGCTCCGAGCTGCTGGTGCCTTTCTCCGGGTCCACGCTGGCGTTGCCGCCGTGGCTGTACCTGGGGCTGGCGGTGCTCACCATGGTGGCCGCCAGCAACGCCGTCAACCTGACCGACGGCGCCGACGGGCTGGCCGCGGGCGCGACCGCGGTCGCGTCGCTGACCATGGCCGCGGTGGCCGCCCTGCTGGGACACCCGGACGTGGCGGTGTTTTCCGCGGCCGTGGGCGGTGCGTGTTTGGGCTTTACGTGGTTCAACGCCCACCCCGCGGCGGTCATCATGGGCGATACGGGAAGTCTGGCTTTGGGCGGGGCGCTGGCGGCCACGGCGCTGTTTACCCGCGCGCCCCTGCTGCTGGTCATCGTGGGCGGCCTGTACGTCATCATCACCTTGTCCGTCATCCTGCAGGTGGCGTATTTCCGCCTGACCGGCGGACGGCGCTTGTTCAGGATGAGTCCGCTTCATCACCATTTCGAGCTCAGCGGGTGGTCCGAGCCGCAGGTCGTGACCCGGTTTTGGCTGCTGGCTCTGATGTTTTCCGCGCTGGGCCTGCTGGCGCTTTGAGCGCCGGAGCGGAGGTGGGCGGCATGAGATCCCGGGCGGGGCGTCCGGACGTGCTCATCGTCGCGACGGTATCAGCCCTTTTGGTGCTGGGCATCGTCGTCGTCATGAGCGCCGCGTCCGTCACCGATTTTATCGAGTACGGCGACCCGTACTACCACTTCAAGCGCCAGGTGGTGTGGGCCGTGGTGGGCGTGGCGGTCATGCTCGTATTGGCGCGCGTCGACTACCGCTTCCTGCGCCTCGTCACCGCGCCCGTGCTGGCCGCGGCCTTCCTGCTGCTGACGATGGTGCTGTTTTTCGGCACCCAGGTGGGCGGAGCCCGGCGCTGGCTGTCCCTGGGATTTTTCAACGTACAGCCTTCCGAAATTATGAAGCTAGCGCTTATTATGTATTTGTCGGCCTACATCGCGGCCAAGCGCGGCCAGGTGCGGCGATTTTTCACGGGCCTGCTGCCGCCGCTGCTGGTGACCGGCCTGGCCGCGGGCTTGATTTTGCTGGAGCCTGATTTCGGCACCGCCTTTACGCTGCTGGTGACCGGGGCCCTGGTGCTGTTCGCCGGCGGCGCCAACCTATGGCACCTGGCGGGCGTGGGCCTGGCCGCAGCGCCCGTCGCGTGGTACCTCATCCGGTCGGAGCCGTACCGGCTGCGCCGCCTGATGGCCTTTTGGGACCCGTGGGCGGACCGGATGGACTCGGGCTGGAACGTGGTGCAGTCGCTGCTGGCCATCGGCTCCGGCGGCTTGTTCGGCCTGGGGCTGGGTGAAGGACGGCAGAAGTACCTGTACGTGCCGGAGCAGCATACCGACTTCATCTTCGCGATCCTCGGCGAGGAGCTGGGCTTCGTCGGCACGACCGCGGTGCTGGTGCTGTTTTCCGTGTTCGCCTGGCGGGGCTTTCGCGCCGCGCTGCGGGCGCCGGACCTGTACGGCTGCATGATGGCGGTGGGCATCACCGGCATGATCGTCTTCCAGGCGCTGCTCAACATCGGCGTGGCCACCGGCTCGCTGCCGACGACGGGCATCACGCTGCCGTTCATCAGCGTGGGCGGCTCGTCGCTGGTGGTGACGCTGGCCGGCGTGGGCATTTTGCTCAACATCTCCAGCCACGAAACGAGGGCGTGACATGAAGGTGCTGCTGGCCGCCGGCGGCACGGGCGGCCACATCTACCCGGGCATTACCATTGCGCAGACGCTGCTGGAGCGGATTCCGGACGCGGAAATTTTGTTCGTCGGCGCGAAAGGAGGCCTGGAGGCCGAACTGGTTCCCCGGGCGGGCTTCGCCTTCGAGGCCATTCCGGCCCGCTATCTGCGCCGGCGCCTCTCGGCGGAGGCGCTGCTCACCGCGTGGACCGCGTGGCGGGGCTTCCGCGAGGCGTGGCGCATCGTCGGGCGCTTCAGGCCCGACGTGGCCGTCGGCACGGGCGGCTACGTGTCGGGTCCAGTGGTCTTGGCGGCCGCCTTGCGCCGGGTCCCGACGGTCATCCAGGAGCAGAACGCGTATCCGGGGCTGACCAGTCGCCTCTTGGCCAAGGCGGCCCGCCGCATCGCCCTGGGATCGGAGGCGGCCGCGCGGTACTTTCCGCGCACCGGCAAAGTGGTCGTGACGGGCAATCCTATACGGCGCGACATCCTGGTCCGCACCCGCGCCGAGGCCATCGCGTCCCTGGGACTGGATGCGGCGCGGAAAACGGTGCTGGTCTTCGGCGGCAGCCAAGGGGGGCGCTCCATCAACAACGCCGTCGTGGAGGCCGCGCCCGCGCTGCTGGCACGCGGAGACGTGCAAATCGTGCACCAGACCGGCAAGATCCACTTCGCCGACGTGGCGGCCCGGGCCGGCGCCGCGCCGCGCCCGGCGGGGGACGGCGCGTCCGCAGGCCATTGGCACATCGTGCCGTTCATCCACGACATGCCGGCCGCGTACGCGGCGGCCGATCTGGTGGTATGCCGGGCCGGCGCGATTACGCTGGCCGAGATTGCGGCCCGCGGGCTGCCGGCCGTGCTGGTGCCGTATCCGTTTGCGGCCGAGCGCCATCAGGACGCCAACGCCGCGGAACTGGCGCGGGCGGGGGCCGCGGTGGTGGTGCCCGACGCCGAGCTGACCGGTCCGGCGCTGGCCCAAACGGTGTCCGGCCTTTTGGACGACGAGGAGCGCCGCACGCGCATGGCGGCCGCGGCCCGCCGGCTGGGCCGGCCCGACGCGGCGGGGCGCATCGCGGAGCTGGTGCTCGCGGCCGCGGGCCGCGGCCGATGACGGCCAAGGGCGGCAAGAACAGGGGTTTTCCGGCATGCATAGAATGTATAGCCGTGCGCCGTACTCCTGCACGTCGCCCTCGACGGGGAAGGGGACGAAGCCATGTCGCAGCAGAAAACGCACTTCATCGGCATCGGGGGCGCAGGCATGAGCGGACTGGCCCACGTCATGCTGGAGCGGGGCGGCGCCGTTTCCGGGTCCGACCTGGCCGCCAGCGCCGCCACCTCGCGCCTGGAAGCCATGGGCGCCCGCATCTACATCGGTCACGACGAGCGCCACGTCCGGCGGGAGCGGCCCGACATGGTGGTCGTCTCCAGCGCCGTGCCCGCCCACAACCCGGAGCTTGAATACGCCCGGCGGCACGGCATTCCGGTGCTGACCCGGGCCGAGATGCTGGCCCGGCTTATGGAAAACCGGTGCGGCATCGCCGTCGCGGGCACCCACGGCAAGACGACGGTGACGTCCATGATCGCGCTGGTGCTGGAGCAGGGCGGACTGGATCCCACCGTCGTCATCGGCGGCGAGCTGAACGACATCGGCAGCAACGCCAAAGTGGGCGAAGGGCCCCATTTCGTCGCGGAAGCCGACGAAAGCGACCGCTCGTTCTTGAGGCTGTCCCCTTCCATCGCCGTGGTCACCAACGTGGAAGCCGAACACTTGGAAAACTATGCCGGCCTGGAAGACATCAAGGCGGCCTTCCGGGCGTTTCTGGCCAAACTTCCCAAAGACGGCCTGGCCGTCGTCTGCGGCGACGACGCCAACGCGCGCGCGGCCGCGCCGGACCATTGCCGGGTCGTCACGTACGGGCTGGGCGAAGGGCACGACTACACGGCGGCGGACGTGGAGCTTTTTCCCATGGGCAGCCGCGCCGTCGTGCGGGAGCAGGGCGCGCCTCTTGGGATTATGGTACTCCGGGTTCCGGGGCTGCATAACATAGCCAACGCGCTGGCCGCCGTCGCGGTGGGCCGGGCGCTGAACCTGCCTTTCGGCGTCATCGCGCAGGCGCTGGGAGCCTTCCGTGGCGCCAAGCGGCGTCTCGAGGTGCTGGGGGAAGTGCGGGACGTCTTAATCATCGACGACTACGCCCACCACCCCACCGAGATCCGGGCCACGCTGGCCGCGCTGCGCAACATGGAGCGGCGGGTCGTGGCCGTATTCCAGCCCCACCGCTACACGCGCACGAAGCACTTGATGGACGAGCTGGCGGCCAGTTTCGAAGACGCCGACGCCGTGGTGCTGACGGACATTTACGCCGCGCTGGAGGCTCCCATTCCCGGCGTCGACGTGGAGGTCCTGGCCCGGCGCGTGCGGGCCGCCTCGGGGAAGCCGGTGGCCGTCGTGCGGGATCTGGACGCCGTGCCCGGCTACCTGCTGGCGGCGGTGCGCCCGGGCGACCTGGTGGTGACGCTGGGCGCGGGCGACGTGCGGCGCGCGGGCGAGGGGCTCCTCTCGCTGCTGGCCGCCGCCCCGGCCATGGCCGCGCACCTGACGCCGCCGGACCGGACCGACCCGGGTCCGGTCCGGGACTGAGGAGGGCGCAGCCGGTGAACGAGCTGGCGGCCCGCCTGCGGCGGGGGGCGCCCCGGGCAAGGCCCCTGACGAGTCCGCTCTCGCCCGTATCCAGGCCGGCTGGTGGCGCTGCCCGGGGGTAGTGCGGCGGCGTCCGCCCCGCCGGACGAGGCTCG
>QGSR01000308.1 GCA_003387805.1 Bacillota bacterium
AATGGTTTTCCTAAATGTCCCAGGTTTCTTCGACGCGGACGGGATTCCTCCTTCCTTGCAGGGATACCCGCGGGCCGCTGAGGATGCCGGTCTTCGGGGATGCGGCGGCCGGGCGCCGAAAGCGTATCCCGGGCGTGACAAACCTTTTCCGAAAGGGTAGAGTACAAGGGTGGGGAATAGCTCCGTATTATGGAGTACCGTACAACACCGGGCGGACGCCGGCCGACGAAACAACTCGACGGGTCCGAGAGTCCGAGCCCCACGGGTTGTGCGGCCCGTTGCCGGGCGGCCCCGGAGACACACCGGAGACACAAACGAAGACGTCGGCCCCGAGCCGCACACCGGCGACAGCGCCGACGGAAACGACAGGTGAACGCACATGAGCGAACGAGCCGTGTCATTGCCGGCACAAACCAGGGAAGTCGTCTCCTACGAGGACGACGTTTTCGCCTGGGCTTACCTCGACCAACAGGACGCGCTCATTCGCTACGAGGCCTACGTCGTCGGCTACGACCACCGCGGCGAACCGGCCACGCTCGAGTTCGTGTTCGAGGAAGGCGCCTTCACGTTGGATGATTTTCCCATGGTGCGCGAAATTTGGCTGGAGGCCCAGTGCGGTTCACTGAGCCCCGAGGACTGGCAGACGCTGCACCACATCTTCGAAGAGCACGAGCGAGAGCTCAAGCGCATCAACCGCCTGCGCTGGACGCACCGTCTCCGGGCGCTGGGCTACGACGTCATCGGAAGCGCACGGTAAAATGCGGGACTGCGCGACCCCGCCGCCGCCCGGAGCCTCGGCATCGCGCTAGACCCCGGCATCGCTCTGGACCTCAGCATCGCGCTGGGCCCGGGTACCGCCCGGGTCCTCAGCATCGCGCCGGGCCTCGGTACCGCTCTGGACCTCAGCATCACGCTGGGCCGCGGTACCGCCAGAGACGTCGGTGCCGTCCGAGCCCTCGGCGCCTCCGTGAGCGACAGACCGGCCCAGACCCGCGCCGAAGCCACGCTGCGAAGCCTCAAATCGGAGGCTTAGTTTTTTCCGATCCCTCGGAAATGAGGCTTCCTCCGAAAACAAGCCGCAGATTTGAGCCCAAAGACCCACGATGGTGACCCGCGACCCGCTTTGCCAATCACAGGCATCTGATGGAACAATTTCCAGACCCAAAACGTCCTTACCACGGGCATCTTGGCCCCAGGCAAGAATTTCCAACACTCGCGACACCGCTCAGCGGACGGCTGCGCATCGCCGCCGGCACCAAGCCTCGGATCTGAGGACTAATTTTCCGCTAAGCCTCATCCGCGAGGGTTGTCACGAAAACAAGCCTCAAAATTGAGGTCAGACCCATGCAGCAGCGCCGACGACGTCTCGTGGCAATAATAGTCAACCAAGAGATTGGTTCCCAGGCCGGAAACAGCGATGAACAGCCATTCTCAGGACGCAAACACGACCAGCCGGCGTCCGCCGGCTGGCTAGCCACGATGGTCGCTTGTCTCCGGTGCTCAGTGCTCAGTGCTTAGTGCTCAGTGCTTAGTGCTCAGTCTGCAGCCTTCAGCGCCGCGCCGCCTGCAGCGCTTCAGCCAGCGGCGCGAGCTTGGCCCACACGTCGGGAAAGCGCTTCTTCACGTCCACCGGCCGATGGCGTTCGTCGACGAAGGCGTGCATCGTTTCGCCTTCGGCCACGAGCCTCGGGAGCCGCCCGGGCTGGGCCGCACGTGCGCCGTCGCCCCTCGGCCCGGCCGCTCGGACCTTGTCCGCCGCCGCATTGACTCCGCATTCGTCTGCAGGCCCATCGACCCCGACTTCGCCCGCCGCCGCATCGAACCCGGATTCGTCTGCAGACCCACTAACTCCGACGTCGCCCGCAGGCCCACCGACTCCGGCTTCATCCGCCGGCCGCTCCAAAAACACGCGATAAGCAAAGCTCATCCGCGTCCGCGTCACGTTGAGCAGCGTCGTCTCGATGCAGACGGTGTCGTCGTACCGCGTCGACGCCAGGTAACGGCAGCGGGCCTCGAGAACCGGCAGGAGCAGCCCGGCCCGCTCCAGCCCTGCGTACGGCAAGCCGGCACCGCGCAGCAGCTCCGTGCGTCCGATGACGAACCAATCCAGGTAGCGGGCGTGATATGTAATGCCCATGGAATCGCATTCGTCGTAGCGGACCCGCAGTCGGCAGTGTCCGGTCAAAAGGTCCATGTGGTCCACTCCGATTCTAACGGCTGGCCGTCGTCTCTCGCCAAAATACAGGGCCCCGCGCCCGGCAGCGGCCCCGCTTCCCGAAGCGTAGCCTCACGCACGGAAGCCGGCCCCGCGCCCGGCAGCGCCGCCCCGCCGCCGGACGCGAGGCCTGGCGGTCCTCAGTCCTCGGTCCTCAGCCCTCGGTCCACAGTCCTCGGCCCACAGTCCTCAGTCTTCAGCCGAACCGCTTGTAGTTTTCCTCGAACAGCTCCTTGAGCCGGGCGGCCTGCGCCTCGTACGCGGCCTTGTCCCACCACGTGGCCTTCGGATTCAAGATCTCGTCGGGCACGCCCGGGCAGCTGGTCGGGATCATCAAGCCGAAGTGCTCTTCCTTCTCGAACTCGATGAAATCCAGGTCGCCGTTGAGGGCGGCGCTGACCATGGCTCGCGTGTACTTCAGGTTGATGCGCTCGCCCACGCCGTAGCCGCCGCCGCTCCAGCCCGTGTTCACCAGGTACACCTTGGTGCCGTAGCGGCGGAAGCCCCCCCCCCGCATCCCCGCGTAGCGGGGCGCCGGCCGCGGCAGGGAACGCCCCCCCGAGGCCCGCCACAACCGCCGCCCCGGCCCCCGCCCCGCCC
>QGSR01000046.1 GCA_003387805.1 Bacillota bacterium
TCTCAGCCTCGGTCCGGAACAACCTGCTCCCGCAAAAATGCCGTGACCACCCGCAGGAACTCCGTGGGACGCTCCAAATGCACGGCGTGGCCGGCGCCGGGCACGACAGCGGTCCGGGCGTTGGGCATGTGAGCCGCCATGTCCGTCACGATGCGGACGTACTTTTCGTCGAGCTCGCCGGCGATGAGGAGCGTCGGCATCGTCAAGTCAGCCAGCCGATCATGCAGCGGCGGCTGGACGCCTGCGCCCATTCCCCGCAGCGAGTTGGCCAGCCCCGCCGCCCGGTTGCGAAGCCTTTGGGCCCGCAGCGACGCCCGCACCGGCTCGGGCAGTCCCGCCTGGCTGGCGAACAGCGGCAGGCGCTCCCACCGCTCCACAAAGGCCGCCACGCCTTCCCGTTCGATGAAGTCGGCCAGCGCCCGGTCGGAGGCGATGCGCGCCGCCCGTTCCGCCGCGTCGGCGATGCCCGGGGACCCGCTCTCCACGATGAGCCCTTCGACCCGCTGCGGCGCCGCGGCCGCCAAGTGCAGCGCCACCCGGCCGCCCATGGAGTAGCCAAGTACGGCCGTCCGGTCCACGCCCAGGCCGTCCAAAATAGCCAGCAGATCGGCGATGCAGCGCTCCATGCGATAGCGCTCGGGGTCGCCGGGGGCGTCGGTGCCGCCGTGGCCGGGCAAGTCCACCGCGATGACCCGGAAATGCCGAGCAAGTTCGGGCAGGAAGGGGTCCCACGTGTGCAGACTGCCCGTAAACCCGTGGAGCAGCAGCAGCGCAGGCCCTTGGCCCGCGTCCCGCCAGCGATAGCGAACGCCGTTGACCGACTCCGTCCTCAGCGGGGACGCGTCAGTGGCATGGCTCACGGCGCATCGCCGCCCGCACGTCCGGGAGCGTCCGCCGGCGCTTGGTCTTGTACCGACGCGTCGTTTTCCACCGAGGCGCCGCCTTTCCCGGGCGCGTCGTCTTCCTCCGAGCCCGCCGCACCCGCCTCCGTCCCCTGCGCTCCGCCGCGGACCACCGCCCGGACCGCCGCACGGGCCGCGGCCATGATCTCCCGGTGCTGCTGCACGTTGCGGGCCCGCTCGGTGGTCACCTCCACCACGTGCAGGCCGCCCTGCTCCATGCCCCGCCGCACGGCCGTCCGGAACGTTTCCCAGTCGTCGGCCCGTACGAACCGGCCTCCGTACATCCGCACGGCCGGCTCGAAGTCCAGGCCCAGGGGCGTGCCGAAGAGCAGCTCGAAATGCCGTGGGTGCTCGGACTGGGGCAGGAACGAAAAGATGCCGCCGCCGTCGTTGTTGATGAGAACGATGGTGGCGTCCAGCCGGTGCAGCTTGGCGGCCAGCAGGCCGTTCAAATCATGATAGAACGACAGGTCGCCGATGACCAAGACCAGCGGCCCGTCCGTCCCGGCCGCGGCGCCCAGGGCGCTGGAGACGACGCCGTCGATGCCGCTGGCGCCCCGGTTGCCGAAAATCCGGACGCGCCGGTCAATGACCGGGAAGAAGGCGTCCAGGTCGCGGACCGGCATGCTGTTGCCGACGTACAACGCCGACCCGTCGGGCAGAAGCTCGGCCAGCTCCTCGAACACCCGGCCTTCAAACATATTCGGCTGGGCTGCGGACGCTTGTCGCAGGGCCCGGCGCACCGCCTCGTTGAGCCGGCGCCACAGCGCCAGCCAGTCCCGGCCGCCCGATGCGGCGCCCGCTGCGGGCAGCGCGGCCAGGACCGCTTCGCACAGCCCCTTCGGATCGACGTGCAGCATCGCGGCCGCCGACAAGGCCGGATCGCGCCAGCCCGCCCCGCCGTCAATGACGACTTGCGGCACGTCGCGCCAGCGCTCGAAATACCGCAAGAGAGGCTTGGAGACGGGCAGCGCGCCGAAGCGGACGATCATATCGGGCCGCAGGGCCTCGGCCGCGTCGTCGCCGCGCAGAAACACGTCGTACGCATCGATGATGACGGAGGTTTCGGCGCCGGGCGACCCGAGAGCGCCGGGCGACCCGAGAGCGCCGGGCGACCCGAGAGCGCCGGGCGACCCGAGAGCGGCCGGCGCCGTGCGCAAGCCCGACAGCGGGTCCGCCAGCACCGGCCAGCCCAGCGCCGCGGCCAGCCGGACCACCGGCCCGGCCGCATCCTCCGGCGTGTCCGGACCGCAGACGATGACGCCCCGCTGGACCCGGGACCAGGCCGTCGCCAGTGCCTCCGCCTCGGCCCGGGGCAGGCCACGCGGCCCGTCCACGACCAGCGTATATGGAAGGCCCGCCGTTGCGCCGAGAACATCGCTGCCGCCTTGCGCCGGCCTTTCGCCGGGCGCCGGCCCCCCGGACGGCCGCGGGTCTAGTCCCGGAATCCGGCTCGGGTCCAGTCCCGGAACCGGGCTCGGGCCCAGTCCCGGAACCGGGCTCGGGCCCAGTCCCGGAACCGGCCGCTGCCGCCGCCCCTGCAAGCGGGCGGCCTCCCCGTCCGTCCCGGGCAACGGCACCAGCGGTTCCCGCAGCGGGAAATTCAGGTGCACCGGCCCCGCGGGCACGGCTTTGGCCGTGGCCACGGCCCGGGACGCGGCCATGCGGGCGTAGCGCACCATCGCCTCCGCGGCCTCGGGCAGCGGCATGTCCACCGACCACTTCACGTGGCCGCCGTACAGCCGTACCTGGTCGATGGTCTGGTTGGTGCCCACGTCCCGCAGCTCCGGCGGCCGGTCGGCCGTCAGCAGCAGCAGCGGCACGCGGGAGTAGTACGCCTCCACCACCGCGGGCATGAAATTGACCACCGCCGTGCCGGAGGTGGCCACCAGCGCCACGGGCGTCCCCGTGGCTTTGGCCAGCCCCAGCGCAAAAAACGCGGCGGACCGCTCGTCGATGTGCATCCAGACGCGCACGTCCGGATGTTCAGCGGCCAGCATGGCCAAAGGCGTGGAACGGGATCCCGGGCAAATGCACACGTGGCGCACGCCGGCCCGGGCCAGCTCGTCGACGAACGCGCCGACGTACGCGTACGCGGCTTGCTGGACGCGGTGGCCGCCGTTCATCGCCCGGCCCCCAGCGCCGCCCGCATGGGCCTCATTTTCAGCACCGATTCCTCGTACTCGCTTTCCGGGTCGGAATCGCCCATAATGCCGCAGCCGGCGAACAAGAGCGCGGTTTCGCCCTGCACCAGTGCCGAACGCAGACCGACGGCGAACTCGCCGTCCCCGGCGCCGTCCATCCAGCCAATGGGTCCCGCGTACCAGCCGCGGTCCAAGTTTTCCTTTTCACGAATAAGCTTCAGCGCATCGGCCGTGGGCCAGCCGCCGATGGCCGGCGTCGGATGCACCCGGGCCACCAGCGCCAGCACGTCCGCGTCGCGGCCGGCCCGCGCCGTCACCGGCGTGTACAGATGCTGCACGTTGGCCAGCTTCCGCAGGCCCGTCTCCGCGGCCCGCACGTCCGTGCAGACCGGTGCCAGCGCCTGCAGAATCGAGCGCAGCACCACCCGGTGTTCCTCCATGTTTTTCGGATCGGACAAGAGCCACCGGCCCAGCCGCTCGTCTTCGCCGGGCGTGGCGCCCCGGCCGATGGAGCCGGCCATGCACGCCACCTGCACCACCCCGTCGCGTTTGTGCACGATGCGCTCGGGCGTGGCGCCGATGAAGCACTCATGGCCCCGCCCCACGGCGAAGACGTAGCATTCCGGATAGTGGGCCTGGAGATAACGCAGGGCGGCGCCGATGTCGAATCCGCCCGCTGCGGTGAGGCGCGTGCTGCGGGCCAGCACCGCCTTTTCCAGCGCGCCGCCGCGAATGGCGGCCGCGACCTCCCGCACGGCCGCCAGCCACTCGTCCTTCGGCGGGACGTCCTCGGCGGCCACCCGGCAGGCCGGGGTGCCCGCCGCCGCCGGAGCGACAACCGCGGCTGGGGCAGCGCCTGCTGCTGCGGCGGCGGTGGCGGCCACAGCCGGCTCCGCCCACGCCCGGGCCTCCTCCAGCGCCTCCAGCGCCGCGCCCGCCGCCCGGGCGGGATCCGTTTCCGCCGTCACCAGCGTGTTGACCGTCATCCAAGTCCGGCCGGCCGACGCCCCGTACAGCACCCGGGGCAAGGTCAGGCGGCCGTCGCCAAAGCCCTCCCACGGGCCCGTGGCGCTGCCCGCATCGAACGCGAAGCCGCCCAGCAGCACCGGCCCCGGCTCGGGACCTCCCTGCTCCGAGACGCCTTCCGCCACCACGTGCACCGCGTGTTCCATCAGCGCCCGCCAGGCCCGGGACGCCTGCTCGAAACGGCCGGAGCCTGCCGCCGTCACCGCCCACACGCTGCCGGCGCCCACCAGCGCCACGTCCTGCCACGGCACGTGCCAGAACATCGCGTCCAGGCCCCGCGCCCGGGCCGACTCGTACACAACGACCGGATCAAAAGGCTCGGCGGCCTCCGACACGCTGACCAGCGCCGGCCGGCCCGTCCGCCGGGCCCGCTCCGCGGCCCCGTTGAACTGCTCCTCCAGCCAGCGACGCGACGCCCGCCGCGTCACCATCATCGGCGCCGCCATCACCGCTCCGCCCCCTGAGCCCCGATGCTGCGCAGCAGCATGGCCCGCAGCTCCGGCAGCGCCGCATCCAGCGGGTCCGGCTGGCCCGTGTGCACCCAGCGGGTCACCACTTCGTTGATGGCGCCCAGCCACACGTACGCGGCCAGCTCCGTGTCCAAAGGCGCGATGGAACCTTCCGCCACGGCCCGGTCCAAATACCGCCGGATGAGCTGCGCGAACCCCGCGTGCAGCTCGAACAATTTGTCGTTGAAAGCGTGGCCCAGCCCGGCCGCCTCGATCAGCATGATTTTGGCCAGCCGCCGGTGCCGGGAGAATTCGCCCAGCACGGCCCGCAGCGCCGCGTCCACCTTGTTGAGCGCGCCGTGCTCCTGCTCGATGGCGGTCTCCACCCGCCGCAGCAGCACCGAGTACATGTGGTCGACCAGCGCCAGGAAGATGCCTTGTTTGCTGGGAAAGAAATGATAAAACGAACCTTTGGAAGTGTCGGAGGCCCGCACGATGTCGTCCACCGCCGCAGCGTAGTAGCCCTTTTCGGCAAACACGTCCGCGGCCGCCTCCAAAATGCGGCGTTTCGTTTTGGGCTCGTCGTCGGCCGACAGCCAGCCCGCCGCCGGCGAAGGCTGCGAAGATGAGGATTCCGTGTGCTTCACCGCACGCTCAGCCCCTGTTGCGCATCTAGACCGACGCGTCAGTCTAGTCCTGTTCCAACATATCGCGTGCGGCGGCGAAAGTCAATCAACGGCCGCCCCGGCCCGGCCGCCGGGCCCATCAAAAAAAGCGCCGCCTCGGGGCGGCGCGCTGCCCTTCCTGCCGCGGACCTTAGTCATCGCCGTCCACGACGACGATGCGGCCCACCATGCCCATCAGCTGATGCGCGTCCACGGTGCAGATGATGGGATACTCGCCGGCCTGCCGGAAGACGAACGACCAGCGGTCGCCCTGCGCCAAAATGGGCGATTCAAACAGCGGCGGCTCCGCTCCGACCCGGCGGGTGCTGGTCTGCACCACGTTGTGCTCCACCGTGTCCTCATTGACGAAGACGACGCGAGTGCCCGTGGTGATTTCCAAATCGCCCGGGTGGAAGCGGAAGTTGCGAATGTTGACGTAAACCGTGTTCGGCTCGCCTTCACCGTTCCCGGGCTCGTCCGCGCCCGGGGCGGCGGACGACGCGCCCTTTTCGCACGCGCTGACGATGCCGAACCCGTCCAGGCCCGGAATCAAGCAGCCGGCCACGGCGATGCCCGCCAATATGATGAATAGGCCCGCGATCAGCCACGGGCCTGCAAGAAATCGACGTTCGGATGTCATGACTGACCCCACTCCTACCCGGAGTGTAACAGAGTGTCGCGCCGGCGTGTGAGTGAAGATGTTACCGCGAAAAAGGGACATTTGTCCCTTCCCCGCGTCAATATTTGCGTTCCAGCACCTGCCGGCGCTGCCGCCGCCGGCCTCACGCCGTCCGGCATCGCTTTTCGTTCCGGTCTTGTGCCGCCCGGCAGCGGTTTCCCGTACGGCCCGGCGCCGCCGGGCAGCGGCGTCCGCCCAGGCCTTGCACGACGCGGCAGCGCTTCCCGCTCCGGCCTTACACCGCCCGGCCCGCGGCCTCCTCGGCCATCAGCCGCGCGATGCGCTCCTCCTCGGTGAGCGGCCGCTTCGTCTCCGGATCCACCGCCACGCAGGCGCCGTCGACGATCTGCGTCACCACCGTGCCCTTGGCCGCCGGGTTGTTGCGCAGATGCGGCGCGTCCAGAAGGCCCATTTCCACCGCCGCGGTCAGCGTCTCCGGGTCGCCCCACGGGTCCTCCGCGCCCCGGCTTTCGCCCAGGCGCTTGATGGCGTCCAGCAGGACGCCCGCTTCCTTCTTCAGGACCTCCTTGCGCTGCTGGACCCGCTCGTCGTCGGCCAAATCCGGAAAGTCGTGGATGACCTTCTCGATGACCCGGCGGGCGATCTTGACGCTCTCGATGACCTCATGGGCCCGGGCCGCGTGCTGCGCCTCGGTGAAGGCCACCACGTGCACGATGTGGGGCTTCAGCGCCATCTGCAGCGCCGTGGAGAAGGCCAGGTGCCCTTTGGCCTCGTCCAGGTCCGTCGGGTAGCTGGACAAGCCGGCCCGGGTCTCGGTCCAGACCTCAAAGTCCGGCCCCCGCAGCTCCGCGATGAGCTCCTTTTTCGCCAGCATTTTCGCCAAGTCCATGCGCGGCGACGTGGCCGGCGGGTTGTTGAACATGTACTGCGCGACGTAATCCTTGACGCCCATCTTGCGGGCGTTGTACGCGGCCAGAAACGCCATGACCACCGCCACCACGTCGGGCGCGTCCCGCAGGCTCCAGTGGTGCGACTCGTTGCTCTCCACCGGGATGCCCCGGTCGCCGTGCCACTTGAACGCTTCCTGCGTCTCCCGGATGGTCTGCAGCAGCGGCCGCTGGCTGCGCCCGTCCAGCACGCTGTACCACGTCAGCGGAATGGCCGCCCACGCGTTGTTGATGGTGTCCACCAGCATCTCCGCCCACTTCAGCTGGTCGCGGGTGCCGCTGTAGCAGCGCAGCAGCGGATAGTTGCCCGTGCGCGTCGCCTCGAAAATGGCCCGCAGGTCCTCAGGCTTGCGCACCGGCACGCCGCCGGCGCCGGCTTTGTGCCTGGCCAGCTCCTCGGGCCGGAAGAAGCTCTCCTGCGCGGCCTGGTCCGTGCCGATGGAAAGCACGTCCAGCACCCGGGCCTCCGCGATTTGCCGGGCGCCCTCGATGGTTTCCTCCAAAGACGGCAGCCCGAAATGGTGCCGGATGATGGGGAACGGCGCCTTCCATTGAATGCGCTCCACCAGCGTCTGCGGGTACGACTCCTCGCTGCGGTCCACTTTGTGGCCCTTGAGGTACGCGACCGCGTCTTCGATGCTCTCTTCGCCGTTGAACACGTGCTCGAACAAACCGCTCCGGGCGGCCACCTCGGCCACGGGCGCCGTGCCGCCGAACACCAGGCGCACGCGGGACACGCCCGCCCGCTCCAGCTCCCGCTTCAGCTCGGCGAACAGCGGCTCCGCCGTGGACGGCGTCAGGCGATAGCCTACGGCCACCAGCTCGGGGTCGCTTTCGACGATAGCCCCCACCAATTCCCGAACGGACACGGCCGGTCCGAGAGAGACGGTCTTGTATCCTTGTTCATCGGCGAGGCGCAGGAAATTCACCACCCCGGCCACGTGCACGCACTCGCCCAGGGCGGCGCCAATGACCAGCTTCTCACGCTTGTTGGTGCGTTCCATGCTGTCGCCTCCTTTACGTCCGATGGACTCCGTTTTTTTATCTTACCGAACCGGCCGGCGGATTGCAAAGCGCCGGCCGCACCGTCCCGCGCTGCGCCCGCTTCCGGCTCCGCCGGCCCGGCCTGCGGCCCGGAATCGCCCGAAGCGATATTTGTGCCCGAAGCGGTGCAGGACACCCTCGAACTTTGGTGAAAAGTGACGAAAAACGGCGCACCGTCAAGAGGCAGCATGGGAGGAACAGCATGACCAAGCAGAGGACGTTTGTGCCTGAGGATTTGTATCGCCTGGTGCTCGTGGGCGATCCGCAGATTTCGCCCGACGGGCGCAGCGTCGCCTTCGTGCGCAGCCACGTGGAGGGCGAAAAGCGGGAGCTGCGGTCGCACATTTGGCTGGTGCCCGAGCCGGGCGCACCGCCCCGGCCGTACACGCGCGGGCCCCGCAGCGACTCGCAGCCGCGCTGGTCGCCCGACGGGCGGCGTCTGGCCTTCGTGCGCCAAACCGGCGAAGGGCCCAAGGCGGACCGCCAGATTTGGATCATCGATGGGCGCGGCGGCGAGGCCTACCAGCTGACGCAGATGCGCAACGGCGCCGCCAGCCCGGTCTGGTCCCCCGACGGGCGGTACCTGGCTTTCGTGTCGGCCGTGGACGATGCGTGGGCCGAAGCGGCCGAAAAAGCCCGGGACGCCGCCGATGAAACGACCGGCCGCGCCGCGGACGAAACAACGCCGCGCGCCGCCGACGAGTTCAACCCCGTGAAGCCGAAAACCGAAGCGGATCGCAAACGCGAGGAGCAGCGGCAGCGGGACGAGGCCAGACTCTACACTCGTTTCCGCTACAAGTTCGACCATACCGGCTTGTTCCCGCCGCGCCGCAGCCACGTGTGGGTGGTGGAGGTGCCGGAGACGCCGCCGGGCGCGGCCGAGGAGCTGCCGGCGCCCGTGCAGGTGACGTCGGGGTTTTACGATCATTCCCTGCTGGACTGGTCGCCCGACGGCCGGTGGATCGCGGCGGCCTGCTCGCGGGAAGACGAGCGCCGGCTTGTCATGGACATTTGGCTGTTCCCGGCGCCGGTGAACGGCGCCGCGACCGGGCCCGAACCCGCCCAGCCCGTCAAGCTGACCAGCAGCGACGGCGTCTTCGCCGACGCCCGCTGGTCGCCCGACGGCAAGAAGCTGGCCGTCATCGGCCACCACCGCGAGTTCCGGGGCGCCACCCTGCATCGCCTCTGGCTGTTCCCGGCGCCCGGGCAGCCCGGCGAAAAGGTGTGCCTGACGGCCCACTGGGACCGGGGCATAGGCGGCACCGTCAACTCCGACGTCCGCCCCGGCATGGCCGGCGCGGGCCTGACGTGGTCGCCCGACGGCCGGGCCGTCTACTTCGTGGCCGACGACCGCGGCGCCACCCATCTGTACCGCGTCGACGTCGATGAAAACGGCCCGGCCGCGGCCGAGCCGAAGATGATCGTCGGCGGCCCCAGGGAGATTTACGGCTTCAGCCTCAGCGCCGACGGCACCAAAGCCGCGCTGGCCGTGTCCGAGTTCCACAATCCCGGCGACATCTACCTCGTCGACCTGGCTGCGGCAGCGGGCGGGGGCGCAGCATCCAGCGCCGCCTCGGGAGCAGGCGCGGCCGCAGCATCCGGCGCCGCAGCAGCGGGCCCGGCCGAAATCCGTCTCACCGCGGTCAACGAAGGCCTGCTCCGCGACACGGCCCTGCCCGAAGTCATGGAAATCGAATTCGAAAGCTTCGACGGGCTGCCCATCCACGGCTGGATCATGAAACCCGTCGGCTTCGAAGAGGGCCGGCGCTATCCCGCCGTTCTGCAAATCCACGGCGGGCCGCACACCGCCTGGGGCTGTTCTTTCTCGCTGGAGATGCAGCTCATGGCCGCCTGGGGCTACGCCGTGATTTTCGTCAACCCCCGCGGCTCCACCGGCTACGGCCAGCGGTTCGCCTTCGGCTGCGTGGACGACTACGGCGGCGCGGACTACAAAGACTTGATGGCCGCGGTGGACTACGCCGTGTCGCTGGGCTTCATCGACGAAAACAGCCTGGCCGTCACCGGCGGCTCCTACGGCGGGTTCATGACCAACTGGATCGTGACGCAGACCAGCCGCTTCAAAGCGGCCATCACCCACCGCTCCATCTCCAACTGGATTTCCTTCTGGGGCGTCTCCGACATCGGCCCCAACTTCATGCAAAACGAATTCGGCGTCGAGTCGCTGTGGGCCGGCTTCGACCAGCTGTGGGAGCGCTCGCCGCTGAAGCACGCGCAAAACATCGAAACGCCCGTTCTGATCTGCCACTCCGAGCACGACCTGCGCTGCCCCATGGAGCAGGCCGAGCAGCTGTATCTGGCCCTGAAGTGGCTGGGCAAGCCGGCGGAGCTGCTGTTGCACCCCCGCTCCAAC
>QGSR01000309.1 GCA_003387805.1 Bacillota bacterium
AAGGTCGGCGCGGGGGCGCGGGGGCTGCACGACCTTCTGTTGGTGGAACGGGGAGCCTTCGCCAGCCGGCGGCAGGCGCTGGGGGCCATCATGGCCGGGCTCGTGTACGTGGACGGCCGGCGGGTGGACAAGGCCGGCACCATGGTGCCGGTGAACGCCCGGGTGGAGGTGCGGGGCGATCCGATGCCGTACGTCAGCCGCGGCGGGCTCAAGCTGGAGAAGGCGCTGCGCGCGTTCGGCTGGGATCCCGCGGGCGCCGTCGCGCTGGACGTGGGCGCGTCCACCGGCGGCTTCACCGACTGCCTGCTCCAGCACGGCGCCCGGCGCGTGTACGCCGTGGACGTCGGCTACGGACAGCTGCACTGGGGGCTGCGCAACGACCCGCGCGTCGTGGTCATGGAGCGTACCAACGCCCGCCACCTGAAGCCCGGCGATTTGCCCGAGCCCGTGGACTGGGTCGTCATCGACGTGTCGTTCATCTCCCTGGCGAAAATTTTCCCCGCGGTGGTTCCCCTGATGAAGACGGACGGGCGACTGATCTGCCTGATCAAACCTCAGTTCGAGGCCGGTCCCGAACGGGTGGGGCCGCGGGGCGTCGTGAAAGATCCGGACGTTCACCGCGAGGTCGTCCTCCGCGTCCTGGCCGCGCTGCGCGACAGCGGCCTGGAGCCCGAGCATCTCACCTTTTCGCCGCTGCGTGGGCCCGAAGGCAACATCGAGTATTTGGCCGGCGCGCGGCGGAGCGCTCCGGCCCGGGACCCGGCGGCGTGGGAGCGCATCGTCGCGGACACGGTGGCCGCGGCCCGCGAGGCGGATCTGCCCACGACGTGAGCCGGTCCGGGCCCGCGTTTTCCGGCCGGGCGGCGGAAGCCCAGGCGGCTCCCGGCGGGGAAGCCGCGCTTAAGAAGGAAAATCCGTCCCGCGGCGGCAAATGATACGTTACCGTACCGATGACGGGGGCCGATAACTCTGCACTCGGTGAAGCGATTCGGACTCATGCCTCACACAGGGAAGGGCAAGGCGCTGGAAGTGGGCCGCCAGGCGCTGAACTATTTGGAGGAAGCGGGCGCGGCCGTCGTCTTGGAGCCCGAAGCCGCTCGCGCGCTGGGACGGGACGACCTGGCCCTGCCCGCTCCGTCGTGGGAAGATCTGGACGCGGTCGTCGTCGTCGGCGGCGACGGCGCGGTGCTGCGGGCGGCGCGCGCGCTGACGCAGGACACGACGCCGCTTCTGTGCGTCAACGTAGGCCGGCTGGGGTTTCTGACCGAGGTGGATCACGACGCGCTGGAGAAGGCGCTGACGCGCCTTCTCGCCGGGGAGTTTCACGTCGAAGAGCGCATGATGCTGAAAGCCCGGCTCACCCGGAAGGGCGAGGTGTTTGCCGACGTCGTGGCGCTCAACGACGTCGTCATCAACCGGGGCACCTTCGCCCGCATCATCCGCATCGAGGCCACCGTCGACGGCGAGCTGGTCTTCGACTACTCCGGCGACGGCCTGATCGTGGCCACCCCTACCGGCTCCACGGGATATTCCTTGTCCGCGGGCGGTCCCATCGTCAATCCGCGCATCGACGCGGTCATCCTGACACCCATCTGTCCCCACGCCTTGGCGTCGCGCTCGGTGGTGGTGCACGCCGACGAGGAAGTGGTGGTGCGGGTGACGGCCTCCCACGCCGACATTATGGTCACGGTGGACGGGCAGGTGGGCTTCAGCATCGCGCCCGGCGACGTGGTGCGCATCGGGCGGGCGCCTCGTCCGGTGCGTCTGGTGCGCTTCGGCCGGGACCGCTTCTACCGCGAGCTCCGGGAGCGGCTGGGCCAGGGGAAAGCGTACACCATTCCGGGGGAGGGCGGGCTGGACGCATGAGACAACGCCGGCACGCCGCGATACTGCGCATCATCGAGGAGCGGCCCGTGGAGACGCAGGCGGAGCTGTTGGCGCTGCTGCAGCGGGAAGGGTTCGACGTGACCCAGGCCACGGTATCGCGCGACATCGCGCAGCTGGGCCTGATCAAAGTGCGCAGCGCCGGCGGGCGGCCTCGCTATGCGCGGCCGGCGGCCCTGGACGTGGAGCCGCAGGACGCGCTGGAGCGGGCCCGGAGGGCGTTCCGCGACTACGTGCTGGACATCGAGCCCGCCGGCCACCTTATTTTCTTGCGCACCCTCTCCGGCCGCGCCAACGCGGTGGCCGCGGCGCTGGACGAGTGGCAGCCGCCGGGCGTTTTGGGCACGCTGGCCGGGGACGACGCGGTGCTGGTGGTCGTGCGCACCGCGGCCGGCGAGGCGCCGCCGGCGGAAGTGCTGGAGGTCATGCGCCGCCTGCAGGATTTGCGGGAGTGATGCCCCTTGCTGGTGGAGCTGCACATTCGCGACTTCGCGGTCATCGACCGGCTGCACATTGCGTTCCGGCCCGGCTTCAACGTGCTGACGGGCGAGACGGGCGCAGGCAAGTCCATCGTCGTCGACGCGCTGCAGACGGTGCTGGGCGGCCGGGCCCGTTCGGACCTGGTCCGGGCGGGGCGCGACGCGGCGTTGGTGGAGGCGGTGTTCGAGCTCGCCGACGATGCGCCGGTCAAGGCCGTGCTGGAGGAAATGCACGTGCTGGACGCCGAGGACCCGAACACGCTGGTGCTGCGGCGGGACGTCTTCAGCAACGGCCGCTCCCGCTGCCGCATCAACGGCCACCTGGTCACCGTCGCGCAGCTGGCCGCGGTGGGCGCGCACCTGGTGGACCTCCACGGCCAGCACGATCCTCAGTCCCTGAGCCCCCCCCCCCACCCCGCTGCCCCTCCGGACGCACTCGGCGGCGCG
>QGSR01000310.1 GCA_003387805.1 Bacillota bacterium
CGGCGCACGGGCTCGCCGGCGCCGCGCATCGTGCACGCGGCGTCCCTGGAGGAAGCGGTGGAGCATGCCCGCCGCGCGGCCCGGCCCGGCGACGTGGTGCTGCTGTCGCCGGCGTGCGCCAGCTACGACATGTTTCCCAATTTTGAAGTCCGGGGCCGGCGCTTTCGCGAGCTGGTGCTTGAGTTTGCGCGGCCGCAGGCCGCGGCCGAGAGAGGCTGATTATGGCGTTAGCATTGCTGCTTGACTTCGGCAGCACGTTTACGAAAATGACCGTCGTCGATACGCAGGGCGCGGCGCTGGTGGCCCGCGCGGTGACGCCGACCACGGTCGAGGACATCAGCATCGGTTTGAAAGCGGGGCTCGCGCGGCTGCGGGAGGCGGGCGTGCGGGAGAGCGATTTGCGCATCCGGCTGGCGTGCAGCAGCGCGGCCGGCGGGCTGCGCATGATCGCCATCGGCCTGGTGCCCGAGCTGACGGCCGAGGCGGCCCGCCGGGCCGCGCTGGGCGCAGGCGCGCGCGTCATCGAAACCTTCGCCTTTCGCCTGAGCGACGACGACGTGGCGCGCATCGGCCGGCTGGCGCCGGACATTTTGCTGCTGGCCGGCGGCACCGACGGCGGCAACGAGGACGTGCTCTTGGCCAACGCCAGGAAGCTGACGGCGGCCCGCCTTCCGGCGCCCGTGGTGGTGGCGGGCAACGCGGCGGTGGCGGACGACGCGGCGCGCATCCTGGCCGAGGGCGGCCTGGACGTGCGCGTCACGGAAAACGTCATGCCGGAGCTGGGCGTCATCAACGTGGAGCCGGCCCGCGCCGCCATACGGGACGTGTTCCTGGAGAAAATCGTGGAGGCCAAAGGGCTCCGCGTGGCGGAAGAGTATATCGAAGGAGTGCTGATGCCGACGCCGGCCGCGGTGCTGGCCGCCACCCGCCTGCTGGCCGAGGGAACCGGCCGCGTGGCGGGCGTCGGGGAGGCGGCCGTGGTGGACGTGGGCGGCGCGACCACCGACGTGCACTCGGTGACGCGGGGCGCGCCCGCGGAGCCCGGCGTGACGCTGAAAGGCCTGCCGGAACCGGCGGCCAAGCGCACCGTCGAAGGGGATTTGGGCGTGCGGGTCAGCGCCGCGGCGCTGGTGGAGGCGCTGGGCGCGGAGACCGTGGCCGCCGCGGCGGCCGGCGCGGGCGCGGCCGACTGGACGCCCGGCGAAGTGCGGCGCATGGCCGAGGCGCTGAGCCGGAACCCGGAGCGGCTGCCGCAGGACCCAAGGGAGCGGGCGCTGGACGTGGCTCTGGCCCGGGTCGCGGCCCGGGCGGCCATGATCCGCCACGCCGGCACGCTGGAGGAGCGGGCGACGCCCCTGGGCGTGCGCAAGTTTCAGGTGGGGAAAGACTTGTCCGCGCGGCCGGTGTTGATCGGCACGGGCGGCGCGATCGTGCGCGGCGGCGCGGCGGGCTACGTGCTGCGGGCGTGCCTGGCGGGCGCGGCGGGCGAGGACGCGGCGTCGGCCGAGGCCGCGGCCTCGGGGGTTCTCTCCGGGGCGGACGGCGGCGCCGGCCCGCGGCCCTTGCTGCCCCGGTCGCCCCGCCTGCTGGTGGACAAGGACTACATCTTGGCGGCCTGCGGCCTGCTGGCGCAGCGGCTGCCTGACGTGGCGCTGACGCTTTTGAAAGAGCGGCTGCAGCCCGTTTAGATTGGAACGGAAGCGAAACGGAGAGTGAGGGCCATGACGCGGCACGACGGGCGCGCGCCCGGCCAGCTGCGGCCCGTGCGCATTCATCGCAGCTTTACCAAGTACGCGGAAGGGTCGGTCCTCATCGAGATGGGCGACACCAAGGTGCTCTGCACGGCTTCGGTGGAGGACCGGGTGCCCTCGTGGCTCCGGGGCCAGGGCACGGGCTGGGTGACGGCCGAATACGGTATGCTGCCCCGGTCCACCGCGACCCGCACGGTGCGGGAAGCCACCCGGGGACACCAGGGCGGGCGCACCATGGAAATCCAGCGGCTCATCGGGCGGGCGCTGCGGGCCGTGGTCGACTTGTCCTGGCTGGGGGAGCGCACCATCACGCTGGACTGCGACGTCATCCAGGCCGACGGCGGGACGCGCACGGCGGCCATTACCGGCGCGTTCGTGGCCCTGGTGGACAGCCTGGCGTACATGCAGACCGAGCTGGCCCACGAGCTGCCCCGGCCGGGCGAGCCGCTGCTGCCCGTCAGCGACTTCGTGGCCGCGGTCAGCGTCGGCATCGTGGACGGCCAGCCCGTGCTCGACTTGGATTTCAAAGAGGACGCGGCCGCCGAGGTGGACATGAACGTGGTCATGACCGGCGGCGGCGGCATGATTGAAGTCCAGGGCACCGCGGAAGGCGCGCTGTTTGACCGGCGGACGCTGAACCGGCTGCTGGATTTGGCCGAGGAGGGCATCGGCCGGCTGGTGGAGGCCCAGCGGGAAGCGCTGGGGCCGTATTTGGCGGCGCGCATCGGGAAAAAGTGAGGCGCGGCCCGGCGGACCGGAGCCGGCGCGGCGCCGCCGGGACAGAAGGCAGGAGAGGCGGAAATGACCGAACAGCACCAACCGGCGCCGGAACCATCGGCCGCCCGGGACACGGCCGCCCGCGAGCCGCTGCTGCTCGTGCTGGCCACCCGCAACAAAAACAAGCTGCGGGAACTGACGTCGATCTTGTCGGACCTGCCCGTCCGCGTGGAGAGCATCGCGTCGTTTCCGGGCGCGCCCGACGTGGAGGAAACGGGCGCGACCATGGCGGAGAACGCTTTGCTCAAAGCGCGGGTCGCGGCCCGGCACCCGGGCCGGGG
>QGSR01000311.1 GCA_003387805.1 Bacillota bacterium
GACGTGTCCGCCCGGACGCCGCCGGGGGCGCAGTAGGTGCTCCCGTCGTGTGCCTCTTGACCGGCATGTCCTACAGCGGCCAGGTCACAGGCCGCGGGCCGGCGCTGCTATTGCTGCACGGGTTTACGGGCGACTTGCATACGTGGGACCCGTTCGTGCCGGCGTGGTCTCAGAAGTTTCGCGTCATCGCCGTCGATTTGCCCGGGCACGGGCGCACCGGAGCCCCGCGAGACCCGGAGCGGTACCGGCTGGAGCGCTGCGCGGCCGATCTCGTTCGCCTGCTGGACGAGCTGGGTGCGGACGACGTGCGCGTCCTGGGCTACTCCATGGGCGGTCGAGTCGCCCTGCACCTGGCGCTGGCGGCGCCGCAGCGCGTCACGGCGCTGGTGCTGGAGAGCGCGTCGCCGGGCATCCGGGATCCGGCGGAGCGGGCGGCTAGGCGGCAGGCGGACGAGGAGCTGGCCGCCTTCATCGAGCGCGAGGGCGTGGCGTCCTTCGTCGAGCGCTGGGAGCGGCTGCCGCTGTTCGCCACACAGGCGCGGCTACCGGAGGGGGTGCGGTCCGCGGTGCGGGCGCAGCGGCTGCGGCAGCGGGCCGAAGGGCTGGCCAACGCGCTGCGCGGCATGGGCGCGGGCGTCCAGGGGCCGCTGCGCGGGCGGCTGAGGGAGATCCAGGCGCCGGCGTTGCTGCTGGCGGGGGCGCTCGATGAGAAGTACGTGGGCATCGTGCAGGAGATGGCTGCGGTTATGCCCCGGGCGCGGGCCGTCATCGTGCCGGATGCGGGGCACGCCGTGCACTTGGAGCGGCCGGATGCGTTCATGCAGGCCGTGACGGAGTTTTTGACGGGATTGTGACACAGGCCGGGTGTGGCGCATGTCGCGCAACCGGGGGTTGCTGGTGAGGCCAGCGCGGGCGCGGCCACCGTAAACAAAGCAGGGGTGCCGCAACCCGCGCCTGCTCGGCGAGGCCGGAGGGGCGCCCAGCCGGGCCGGGCAAGCCGCGGGAGGCAAGCACTTTCGCGCACGGGGTTTACGGGGCGCACTGCTATACAGGCGCTTGAACGGAGGAAAGGCAGGGGGAACGATGCCGGTCCAGTGGCAGAAAGTCAAGGACTACACCGATATCATCTATGAGAAGGCCGAGGGGATCGCCCGGATTACCATCAACCGCCCGCACGTGCACAACGCGTTTCGGCCGCTGACGGTGCAGGAGATGATGGACGCTTTCGCCGACGCGCGGGAGGACCGCGAGATCGGCGTCGTGCTGCTGCGGGGCGCCGGGGACAAGGCGTTTTGCACCGGCGGCGACCAGAAGGTGCGGGGCGACGCCGGGTACGTGGGCGACGACGGCGTGCCGCGCTTGAACGTCCTGGACTTGCAGCGGCAAATTCGCTACTTGCCCAAGCCGGTCATCGCGGTGGTGGCGGGCTATTGCATCGGCGGCGGGCATGTGCTGCATTTGGTGTGCGATCTGACCATCGCCGCGGACAACGCCATCTTCGGGCAGGCGGGCCCGCGGGTGGGCAGCTTCGACGCCGGCTACGGAGCCACGCTGCTGGCGCGCATCGTGGGCCACAAGAAGGCGCGGGAGATCTGGTACCTGTGCCGGCAGTACACGGCGCAGGAAGCGCTGGAGATGGGCCTGGTCAACGCGGTGGTGCCGCTGGAGCAGCTGGAGGAAGAGTCCATCAAGTGGGCCAAGGAAATTTTGCAGATGAGCCCTACGGCTATCCGGTTCCTGAAGGCCGCCTTCAACGCGGACACCGACGGGCTGGCGGGCTTGCAGCAGCTGGCCGGCGACGCGACGCTGCTGTTCTACATGACCGACGAAGCCAAAGAAGGAAGGAACGCATTCCTTGAGAAGCGGAAGCCCGATTTCTCCAAGTTCCCACGCTTCCCGTAATGCGGGATTCGGCGTCGGGCCGTCGCTGCGGCCGCAGGCGGACCGGCCCGGCGCCCTGAAAATGTGGCTCATGGCGGCGCGGCCGGGGACGCTGCCGGCCGCGGTGGTGCCGGTGCTGGTGGGCAGCGCGACGGCGTGGGCCGCGGCGCGGCAGTTCCACCCGGGCGCGTTTTTCGCCGCCTTGGTCGCGTCGGTGCTCATCCAGATCGGCACCAATTTCGCCAACGACCTGTTTGACTTTCACCGCGGCGCCGACACGGAGCGGCGTACGGGGCCCGTGCGTATCACGGCGGCCGGCTGGGTGACGCCGGAGCAGATGCGGCTCGCGACGGCGCTCGTTTTCGGGCTGGCGTTCGCCGTAGGCATGTACCTGGTGTACCTGCGCGGCTGGCCCATCTTGGCGGTGGGCCTGGCGGCCATCGCGTGCGGCGTCCTGTACACGGGCGGGCCATGGCCGCTGGCGTACCACGGGCTGGGTGATGTGTTCGCCTTCCTGTTTTTCGGCGTGGTGGCGGTGGCCGGCACGCACTACGTTCACACCGGAACGCTGGACGGGCTGGCCCTGCTGGCGTCCATCCCGGTCGGATGCCTGGTGACGGCCATTCTCGTCGTCAACAACTTGCGGGACATTCCCACCGACCGGGAGACGGGCAAGCGGACGCTGGCGGTGCGGCTGGGGGACCGGGGGACGCGGTGGGAATATGGGTTGCTGGTGGCCGCGGCGTACCTGGTTCCCGTCGTCGCGTGGCTGGCCGGCGCGGCGGGCGCGACGGCGCTGCTGCCGCTGTTGAGCGGGGCCGTGGCCGTCCGGCTGGTGCGCACGGTGGCTGCCGGCGCGCAAGGCACAGCGCTGAACCGGGTGCTGGCCGGCACGGGCCGGCTGCACTTGCTGTACGGGCT
>QGSR01000312.1 GCA_003387805.1 Bacillota bacterium
CGCGTGACTGCGGACAGCGACCGCATCCGGGCCGCCATGGCCGCGCTGTACCCGAACGGCGCGAACGGGGAAAGCCGCTCCCCGTCGGGCTCTCATAACGATTTCGCGGCGCGGAAAGGATAGCTCGCGAAGAGGAAAACGGTCCAAATGCAAGAACCCGAGCAGAAAGAACCGCAATTTCAGCAGGATTCATACGGATCAGCTCGAACTTGTGCGGGTAGTATAGTCTTTTTGGCCGATGCTTGTAGGGGGATGGAAAGCGCATGACTGACGTGACGGACAGCAAGAGAGACGAACACACCGTCGACACCGCCGTGACGACGGACAACGGCGCGACGCCCGCCGAGGCTGCCGCGGACGAATCGGCCGCCGCGGACACGCCCGCTGTCGTTGCGGGCCCGGCCGGCACAGCCGAAGGACAGGCGGCGGAAGACGCCGGGCGGAACGACGGTGATACTGCGGCCGCCGGGACGGCCAGCGCCGGGGATGCGGAAAAGCCCGCCGCGGGCGGCGAGGACGATCTGCCGAGCATGGACGCGATGGTCGAGCAGTACGACGTGGCCGCCCGTACGCTGCACCGGGGCCAGATTATCGAAGGCCGCGTCGTGGAAGTGCGGGACGACGAAGTCATCGTCTACGTCGGCTACAAGTCCGAAGGCCGCATTCCCAGGGAAGAGCTGGGCCTGGCCGAGGGCCAGTCGCCTTCGGACGTGGTCAAGGTGGACGACAAGATTATGGTCCAGGTGCTGCGGGTGGACGACGAAGACACCGTCATCCTCTCCAAGCGCCGCGCCGACGAGCGCACGGCGTGGGAGCGCCTGACGGCCAAGTTTGACGCCAAGGAGCCCGTCGAGGCGCCCGTCACCGCCCGGGTCAAAGGCGGCCTGCTGGTGGACGTAGGCGTGCGGGGCTTCGTGCCAGCGTCGCACGTGGATCTCAACTTCGTCGACGACCTGGAGCAATACGTGGGGCAGACGCTGCGGTTCCGCATCATCGAGCTGGACCGCCAGCGCCGCAACGTGGTGCTGTCCCGCAAGGAGCTGCTGGAGGAAGAGCTGCGGGCCGCCAAGGAAAGGGCGTTCTCGGAGCTGCAGGCCGGCCAGATCATTCCCGGCGTCGTGCGGCGGCTGACGGACTTCGGCGCCTTCGTCGACATCGGCGGCGGCGTGGAAGGCTTGCTCCACGTGTCCGAGATGGCCTACAGCCGCGTCGACCATCCGAGGGACGTGCTGTCCGAAGGCCAGGAGATTAAGGTGAAGGTGCTGGGCGTCGACCGGGGGCGGGAGCGCATCTCGCTCAGCCTGAAGGAGACGCTGCCGGATCCGTGGACCACCATCGAGGAGCGCTACGGCGAAGGGCAGATCGTCGAGGGCGAAGTGACCCGCACGGTGGACTTCGGCGCGTTCGTGAAGCTGGAGGACGGCGTCGAAGGCTTGGTGCACATCTCGCAGCTGGCCGACCACCGGGTTGAAAACGCGTCCGACGTCGTGCAGCCGGGCCAGCACGTCAAGGTGAAGGTGATCAACCTCGATCCCCAAGCGCGTCGCATCGGCCTGAGCATCAAGGCGGCCAACCCGAAGCCGCCCAAGCCCAAGCGCGAGCCGCGGGCGGAGGAGCCCATGACCTATAGCGACCCCGGTCCCGAGGGCGTCACCATCGGCGACGTGGTCGACGGCTTGAGCCAGCTGGGCGAGATGCTGGAAGAAGCGCGCAGCGAGCGGGAGGACCAGTAGCCTCCTCCGGTGCGCCCGCAGGCAGACGGCGGCCTTCGCAGCTAGCGGCTGCGAAGGCCGTTTTTTCTTGCAGGCCCCCGGCTCCTCGGGCGCGCGGGAGCGCTCCGGCCTCGCATACGGCGCCCGGCCTGCGGGCACGCTAGCCGGGAAAGGAGCGAGGCCCGTGCCGCTGGGTTTGATCATTCTCTTCGCGCTGGCCGCCCTCATCCTGTTCGGCGCGGCCCACCGCGCGCTGGACCGCATGCACCTCACGGACACCCAGGCCCTGGCCGTGCTGGGGCTCATCTTCGTCGGCAGCTTCGTCGACGTGCCCCTAACCCGCGGACGGACGGAAATCAGCATCAACGTCGGCGGCGCGCTCATCCCGGCGCTCCTGGCTTTCTACGTCCTGGCCAGGGCCGGCACCTCGGCCGAGCGGCTGCGGGCCGGCGTCGCGTCGCTGCTCACCGTCGGCGTCATCTGGGGCGTCGCGCGGCTGACCGATTTCGGCCCCCACGGCGGCGCGCCCATGGTGCTGGATCCGCTGTGGCTGTTCGCCCTGGTGGGCGGCGCCGTCGCGTACTTGCTGGGCCGCTCCCGGCGGGCCGCGTTCGTGGCCGGCGTGCTGGGCGTCATCCTGTTTCAGCTGGCCGACGTCATCATGCATTCCGGCGCCGGGCGGGCCGCGTCGCTGGCTCTGGGAGGAGGCGGCTTCTTTGACGCGGTGGTGCTCTCGGGCGTCGTCTCCGTAGGGCTGGCCGAAGTCGTGGGCGAGACCCGGGAGCGCTTGCAGGGCGGCCCGGATCCCGGCCGGCCGCAGCCGCTGAAGCAGGCGCTGAGCAACGAAGCGTGGGACCCGCCGCGGGCCGACGGCCCGCCCGGCGGCGGGCGCTCCCAGGACGGGGGTGGGGAGCATGAATGAGATCCCCGGGCCTGGCGCGCGGCGCGGCGGGCGCCCCCCGCCCCCCCCTCCCCGGGGCGGGGGGCGGGGCGCCCTGGCCCCCTCTCTTCTACACATCTCCCCCCCCCCCCGACCCCTCCAGAACTCCTATGCCCTCTCCTCCTTTGCAAAAAAAAAAAAAA